>JAEUKG010001244.1 GCA_016794325.1 Myxococcales bacterium
CGTTCGACGTCGGAGCCGCCCGCGGAGCCGCGTCCGGCGCGCCGGACGCGGCGGCGATGTCGACTCGCTCGACCGGCGAGCTCTTGGCGCACGCCGAGCAGGCGAACGCCAAGAGCGCGCTCCGACGCGCGAGGACCGCGAGGAACGACCGGCGCTTCACGGCGTTCGATCGCGGCGTCGGCGCACGAAGAGCGTGAGGCCGGCGATCGCGAGCCCGTAGAGCGCGTAGGCAGAGTAGCCGGCGCCCGCGGTCGTGCAGCCGCATCCACCCGAGCTGCTGTCGCTCGAGCCCGCCGGGGGCGGACCGGCGTCGCTGCCCGCGTCGCTCGGGCCACCGCTCGTCCCACCGTCGGTACCTCCCGGCGGGGTCGCCGTCGTCACCGCGTTCACGGCGGCGAGGGCGTCGATCTTGCCGCGTCCCCAATCGGAGTTGGGCGTCGTCACGCCCTCGGGCTTCACGGACGTGGTGTCGAAGATCGCACGGATCTGCCCGACCGTGAGTGACTTGTTGCGCTCGAGCATGAGGGCGATGATGCCGGTGACGGCGGGCGTCGCCATGCTCGTGCCCTCGAGCAGGACGATCCCGTTCGGCGACGGCTTCAGCACGCGCGTCGCGTCCTTGACCGGCGCCTTCGAGTTCAGCGCCGAGGCGACGAGCTCGCCGGGGGCCGCGATGTCCGGCTTCAGCGTCACGACCTTGGTGACCCGAGGCGGCCCGTGGCTCGAGAACTTACTGAGAGCGCCGAGGGTGACCTGTTGCCCAGAGCCGTCCTTCTGCTGATACGTCGTCCCGCCCTGCGTCCACTCGTTGCGGGTGACGTAGGACGCGACGGTGATCACCTGCGAGGCGCTTCCCGGGAACCCGATCGTCTGCGCGCTGTCCGCGACCACGCCCGCCGGCTGCCCAGCCGCGAGGAAGCCGCTGCCGGGCGTCGTGTCGATGTACGCGTCCCACTTGCCCGAGCCCGTCACCTCCAGCAACCACACGACGTCGCCCTCGAGCCGGTCGGAGTTCACGTCGCCGACGTTCACGACGATCGACTTCGGCCCTGCGGCGATCGCGGCGCCCGCCCCCGAGACAGGACCCACGACGTTCGTGCCGTCCGTGAGCGTCGTCGAAGCGAGCGGTACGGTCGACGTGATCGGGGTCGAGAAGACGTTGCCGGTGATCGGCGACTCCCAGCCGACCCGCACGCTGAGGTTGGAGTCTGCCTCCGCCCAGACGTAGACGCTGGCTTCGGCTTTGGCCGCGGCCCCTTCGCCCGTCGCGCCGGGCCTGAACTTCGCGGCCACGGGGGTCGCCGAAGCCGTACCGCTCGCGTGCACGACGAGCGCGTCGTCCTTGAACGGGCTCCTCGTACCGGCCCCCTCGTTTCCCGCAGCGGCGACCATGATCTTGCCCGGCCCCGCGAGGTTGTCGAGGCACTTGTCGGCGAGGGACTGCCCATCGTGCGGTCCCGAGTGCTCTCCGAGGCTCATGTTGACGACGCTCGGCTTGCCGGCCGCTTCCGCCGTCTTGAAGATGAACGACACCGCGTCGCAGATCGCGGTCGTCAGGGCCTCTTCGCCCGTCTTCCCCGGCGCCTCCCCGAGGTTGACGAACGCGATCTCGGACTCGGGCGCCATGCCGGTGAACTCGTCGACCTTCGAGCCCGCGGCGATTCCCGTCACGTGCGTGCCGTGGTCACCGGTCGAGCTGTGCGCGCAGCTGCCGGCGGCGAGCTCGGCGGCGCTGCAGCCGACTCCGTAGCTGAAGCCCGCCGGCGGCGCCGCGCCGGTCAGCGTCTGATCCCAGAGTCCGACCACGCGCGTCTTGCCAGCGCTCTTGAACGCGTCGTGGCCGAGGTCGAGGCCGATGTCGACGACGCCGACGATGACCCCCGCTCCCTTGTAGGCCGTCGTGAGCGGCGGTGCACCGGCGTGAACCTTGTCGACCTTGGAAGCCACGATGCTCTTGTCGAGCTTCGCGTGGACGCGGCGCGCGCCCTCGGCTCGTAGCAGCTCCGGTCTCTGGACGAGCGCAGCGAGCGAGGAGACGGGCATTCGCACCGTCAGGATGTCGCCCGCGACCGTGTTCACCGTTCCACCGAGGCGCTCGATCTCCCGCCGGAGGCGCGCCGGATCGCTCGTCTGGGCGAAGAACGAGGTCGTACGCCCGTCGTCGACGCGCGCGGTCTGCTGCTCGAGGCGTAGCGCCGCGTCGAGCTTGGTGAACCCAGCCGCTGGCCCGGCGCCGGCCGGGGAGACCGCGAGCGAGCTCGCGAAGACGACGCCGAGCAACCCGATGGCGCCAAGAACTGCAGTCCGCATTGTCATCCCTCCTGGTGTCGTGCCGCGGGACTTCCCGCCGAGACAGGACCCCCACGATGAGCGAATGTACCTCGCGGCGCCGCCCCGCGTCTCCAGCAAAGCGTGCTCAGGGCGGTGACCCGAACGCGGGCGGCGGCCAGAGCGCTTGCCTCTCGTGCCCGCCAACGACGTTGCCTTCGGCGAAGGCCCCCGGGGCGGGAGCTCCGCCCAGCCCCGCGCCGCGCGGGGATGCGATGGCCCGGGCGACCGCGCGCTGCGCCATGACGGCGCCGGCGCCGCTCACTCCTTGGGGCCCTCGTTGTAGCCGCGCGGCCGGTGCTTGGGGTCGACGCCGTTGTGCTCCTCGCCGTGGGCCAAGATATCCTTGACGAGATAGTCGAGCCAGCTCCCGGGGTTCTTGTTGCCCAGCTCGTCGAGCTCGCTTCGCAGCGGGGCGTCGGCGACCAGCATCTTCTCGTCCCAGAGGCACTGGAGGGCGAGGGCGATGAGGTTGATGTCGTTGGGAGCGAGCTCGACCCCGCGCTTGTAGTGGGGCACCGCCTCCGGCGCGCGGTGGAGGCGGCACAACGTGTCGCCGAGGTAGATGCTCGCCATCGGCCACTCGGGCGCGAGCTGCAGCGCGATCGCGTTGGCCTCGCGCCGGGTCTCGAGATCGCCGCGCGCGCCCTTCATGACCGAGTAGTTGAGGTGCGCCTTGGCGCTCCGCGGCACCGCCTTGCGGGTGGCGTCCCAGAAGGCGAGGTCGTCCGAGTAGTCGTTCGCGTGTTTGCGCGCGCACACGCCCTGGAAGAGGACGAACGCGGCGACGAGCCCGCAGACGGCGAGGTAGAGCTTGCGGCGCGGGCGCGCCTCGTCGAGCATCGTCTTCAGGCTCAGGGCGACGAGGAAGCTCGTCCCGATCGCGGGGAAGTACCAGAACCGCTCCGCCCGCACGGTGGGCAGCAGCACCGGGATGTTCGAGACCGGGAAGTAGGAGACGAACATCCACGCGAGCCCCACCGCGATGAGCGGCCGCACGTCGACGGTGGGGATCGGCGGCGCGACGAGCGTGCCCTCGCGGTACGGGCCCGCGGGGAGTTGAGTCGTCTGCGCGGCGCGGTCGGCGCGCGCCTTCCGCCACGCGCGGAAGCCGAGCCACGCGGCTGCCGGCAGCGGCGCTGCCATGAGCACGCCGCCGATGATGATCTCCGGGTCGAGGAGGGTCGCCGGCACCGGCTCCTGCGGCGACGAGTAGTCGCCCGACAGCGTCCACGGGCAGAGGATCTGCCAGAGCCCGCGCACGTACACCCGGAGCGCTCCGCCGACGCGCAGGCTCGGCGCCGCGTGGACGAGGGGGTTGTTGAGCGGATCTTTGGGCAACACCGGCTGGGCGTACCAGCGCATCGCGGCCCCGAAGGCTCGATGGAGCGCGCCCTTGTCGGCGAGGGCCTCGGCCGAGATCTCCGCCGGGAGCGGCGCGGGGAACATCCGCCGTCGAGCTTCGACGTAGAGGACGAAGGCGGCGCCGGCCGCGAGCGCCGCCGCGCCCGCGCGAGCCCAGCGGAGCGGGCGATCGCGGTGGAGGACGTCGGCGCCGAGGAGGGCCGCGAGCGGCACGAGCGGCACGCAGCACATCGCGCTCTCCTTCGAGTAGAGCCCGAAGAGCGTGCCCGCGAACACCCCGAGGGGCATCCACTTGAGCGAGAGCCGCAGCGCCCAGAGCGCAAAGAGCGCCCCGAGGCCGCCGAGCACGTCGGCGATGCCCACGACGCCGCTCACCGCCTCGGTGAGGACGGCGCAGCCGGTGAACGCCGCGCCCGCGAACCAGGCCGTGCTCCGCTGCTTGGTCCAGCGGAAGACGATGATTGTAAGGATAGCGCCGTTGATCCCGTGGAAGAGGACGTTGATCCAGTGGTGGAGGAACGGCGTCTGGTCGCGCGCGCCGATGGCCCACAGCGCGCGCCACACGAGGTTGGGGATGGGCCGGTAGGAGCCGATGCTGCGGTCGGCGGGGAGGCCCCAGAAGTCCCGGTAGAACGCGTCGACCCAGCGGAACTTCGGCTGCGCGTCGGCCACGCTGCGGACGTACGGGTTCGCGAGGAGGGCCTCTTGCTCGTCGAAGATGAAGTTCGTCTTCGTCGGGTGCCTCGTGAAGAGGATCATCGACATGAAGCAGAACGGGACGATGGCGACGCTGAGCGACGGGTCCTCGCCGAGGAAGTAGTCGCGGATCCACTGCCGGACGGTGATGATGAACGGCCGCGGCGGCTCCGCCGGCTCCGCGGGCGGGGCCGGCGGGGCGGGCGCCGGCGCCGCGGCGTCGTCCGTCTTCGGGGCGGGGGCGGGCTCCGCGGCGCTCGCCGCCGGCTCGCGGGGCTCTTCGACTTCGCTCACGTCTTCAGCGCTCCGAGAGCTTCTGGACGATGGCCGGAGTCTCGACCGGCGGGCGGTCGGGGATGATCCAGTTGTCGCCCCAGAGGTGGGCGCCGCCGTCGATGTACCAGGTCTCGCCGGTGACGAACCACGCGGCGTCGCACGCGAGGTAGGCGATGAGCTCGGCGACCTCCTCGGCGGTGCCGAGCCGCTTCATCGGGGTGCGCTGCCGGCTCATCTCCACGAGCTCGGGCGGGTACTGATCCGTGCCCGAGGTGCGGATGATGCCGGGGGCGACTGCGTTGACCTGGACGTTGTGCTCGGCCCACTCGACGGCGAGCGTCTTGGTCATGTTCTCGACCCCCGCGCGGGCGGCGCCGGTGTGCACCATCCCCGGGAAGCCGCGCGCGATGTTGGCGATGACGTTGACGATGCGGCCCCGGCGGGCCTGGAACATGTGCTTCGTCGCGACGGCCTGGGTGAAGAAGAAGGTCCCGTTCAGGTTGTTGCGGATCACCGCCTCCCAGCCGCGCGGGCTCACGGTGTCGGCGGTGGTCGGGAACTGGCCCCCGGCGTTGTTCACGAGGATGGTCGCGCGCCCGAGCGCGGCGCCCGCCCCCTCGACGAACGCCGCGATTTGCTCGACCTCGCGGATGTCGCAGGTGCCGGCGTAGACCGTGATGCCGCGCCTCTCGAGCTCCGCCTTCGCGGCCTCCACGCGCTCGGCCTTGCGCCCGCAGATGGCGATCTTGGCGCCGAGCCCGCCGAGGGTGTGGGCGGTGGCGAGGCCGATGCCGCTGCCGCCGCCGGTGATGATGGCCACGTGACCGTCGAAGAGCCCGGGCCGGAAGATGCTCGCCATGGTTTGGGCGGCGATTCTAAATCGACGGGCGTGATTGGCAATCGCGGGGGTGGGCTCACCCGGGTTTTTGTTGCCCCTTCCGTTTCCCCGCCGCGACGCGCCGGGCGCTCGGCGCCCTGGGCTCGATAGCCTCGGTGGCGCTCAGGGGGCGATCGCGAGCAGGGTGAACGGCGCGCCGTCGACCCTGCGGACGCCGGGCCCTCCTCGGCCGCGGAAGACGCCGCGGTACTCCTCCTCGCCGACGCGGTGGAGCATGGGGCACGACATCACGTAGATCATCCCCGCGCGCCACAGCTTCGTGGGCATCACCGGGGGCTCCATCATCCGCCGGGCGGTGGGGTCGGGCGGGAAGAAGCTGAAGGGCGCCTGCCGCACGACGTGCGACGTGACGTCGAGCTCCGTCTCGATGTCCCCGTCCTTGACGGCGGCGAGCCACACCTCGAGCCGGCGCTCGGCGCCGACGCCGACGCGCACGCCGATGAGCCGCAGCCCGTGCTCGAAATCGGCCGCGCCCCTCGTGTCGAGGGCGGCGTCGATCTTCGCGCGGAGCGCTTGGACCTTCCCCTGGTCGCCGGCGGCGACGGCGGCGTTGTGGGCGATGCGGATCTCGTCGAGGCTCCGGGGCTCCGCGGTCGGTGGGACGGCGGGCTGCTGGCCGAGGTGGTGGCGCCACTCCCAGGTGAGGAACGGGTCGGGCTCGGTCGGCACCGAGCGCATCGGGTAGTAGGCGCCGAAGGCGATCGACTCGAGCAGGCCAGCCTCGCGCTCGCCCATCGCGTAGGCTCGCACCGGCTGCCGCGGCTCGCGGCCGTCGACGATGAACATCTCGCCGTAGACGCGGAGCGCGCCCTCCGCGGCCAGCTTCCGCTGATCGTCGCCCAACATCCCGGTGCCGCGCCCGATCCAGATGCGCCCGGGGCTCGGCCAGCCCGCGGCGCCGTTGTCGACGCGGCGGTGCAGCGCCCAAGCGTGCTCCCACCCCCACGCCGCCGACCCGTGCGTGTCCACCGGCGCGCCCCGCACCATGGGTCGCACGATCTTCTCGAGTACGAAGACGCTCTCGGCGTTGTTGCGGATGTGGCTGCCGTTGTCGTTGTACCGCCCGCCCGTCTCGCGCCAGATGCGCAGCGACCTCGCCGCGTCGGGGAACGCGAGCGCGGGGACGAAGAGCACGACCAGGCCCAACACGACGGGGACCGCCCGGCCGATGCGCGTCTCGTCGCGGCGGAGCTTCTTCGCGATCCAGCGGGGGAGCTCCTCGGCCGTGGCCACCGCCGCTCCACACGCGAACGCGACGTAGGCGCCGAAGTAGTGCGGCCAGTAGATGTGGACGTCGGCGCCCTGCTTGAACCCGACGTATTGGCCGACCGCGGTCGCCAAGGTCGCGGCCGCGAACGACTCGCCGATGCGGCGGTGCACCACGATCCTCAGCGCGCAGAGCGGCGCCAGGATCTTCCCGAAGGTCACGAGGAACGGGGTGAACGAGAAGTCGATCCAGTGCGCGCGGTGGCGCAAGACGACGTCGAGCGGGACCTGGCTCCCCGACGATCGCATCGTGCCCGACGCGAGCCAGTCGTTGAGGAGCTGCGCGTGCTGGAACAACCCCACCCACAGCACGAGCGAGAGCACGGCGACCGTCGCCGACAGGGCCCACCAGCGGCCCATCTCCCACTTCTTGGCGCGGACGATGCGCGGCGAGAGCACAGGGAGCACGAAGAAGAGGAGCAGACCGACGGCGAGCGGCACCCCGACGGTGACCCACCCGATCCAGTCCGCAGCGGTGCAGACGAACACCCCCGCGAGCGCGGCGAGGAGGTGCCGCTTCTTCCGGGTCGCCTCGTAGCGGACGGTGCCCCAGAAGAAGAGGGCGCCGCCGAAGATCGCCATGACCTCGAGGTTGTGGAAGCTCGCGAACCCGACGTCGATCGGCACGACCACGAAGCCGAGCGCCATCGCCGCGCCGACCCGCCGATTCCACGCACACTTGCCGCCGAAGTAGAGGAGGACCGGCGTGAGCGAGCTCATGATCGAGGCGGGCAGGGAGCAGACGAAGCCCTTCGGCCCGAACACGGCGAGGAACGGCGCCTCGACCCAATACATCCCGAACGGGTGGTGGCAATACGCCGAGGTCAGCGCGGGCTTCTGCGGCTCGAACCAGCCCCACAGCGGGTACACGGTGTGCCAGCGGACGATCTGCTCGGCGAGGAGCGCGGTGCCGGCGTGACCGGCGCCGATGTGGCCGCCCCCCGGGATCTGGAAGATCCCGTAGAACGCGGCGAACGTGAACCAGAGGCACGCCGCCACCGTCACCGCGACCGCGACCTTGTCCGCGAGCGGGAGGGCGCGCAGGCCCGCGGCGAATCGCCGCGCCCGCTCCGCCGGCCCCGTTTGTGCTCGAGAGGTCACCACCAGCGGCGGAGGAGCCTACCACAGGCGGGTAGCGGAACTTGGCGGCGAAGGAGCCGGCTGGTGTACATTCCATGCAATGAAGAAGTGGCTGTCGGGTGGGTCGGTTCTCCTCTGCGCCCTCGCGGTGGCGTGTCAGGGGAAGGTCGGGGCGTCGGCCGGCGCGAGCACGGGCGGCGACGTGCACGCCGAGGGCAGCGGCGAGGTGAAGACCGACGGCGACGCGAAGCCCGAGGCCAAGCCCGACGCCAAGCCCGAGGCCGCCCCGACCACGACCGCCGAGGCGCCCCCGCCACCGCCCGACGGCACGTGCGCGTTCCGCTGCTACGTGGCCGAGGGCCCGACGAAGGTGCAGCTCTCGCCGGAGGAAGAGAGGCGCTTCCGCGACGCCTTCGCGACGACGATGGATCAGTTCCGGCAGTGCTCGGCGGCCCACTACGGCAAGTGGCGTCGAAAGAGCTCCCCGGTGCTCAACCTGCGCTTCAACTTCCAGGGCGAGCTCGCCGACGAGGGGCACGACCTCACCGGCTATGGGAACGACTCGCAGCACAACTGCTACGCGACGGTGCCCCACACGATGCCGAAGGTCGCGGGGCCGCCGGCGTCGACGGTGCGCTGCTCGGAGACCTGCGAGACCCCGAAGACGAAGACCGACAAGACGCCGAAGGGCGCCAAGCCCCCGAAGGCCGCGCCGCCCGCCGCGCCGGCGCCCGCGCCCGCGGCCAAGCCCTGACGGTCAAGGGACGATCGGGGTCCCCGCGCGCGCGACCGTGATCTGCCACTGGGAGTACAGGTCGCACGCGCGGGCGTGGACGCCCCGCGGCGACGGCGCGTACGTGCGGCACGCCTTCTTGCTCCCCGGCTCCGCGGCCTCGGGCGTCGGCCGACCGAAGTGCTTGGCGAGGGCGGCCTCGATCGTGGCCGCGGTCTCCCGCGCGTAAGTGTAATCTACACCCAACGTGTACTGGTCGACGGCGCCCGCGGCCGTGCGCACGCGAAGCGGGATGTGGCCGCTCGACAGCTCGGTGGGCAAGAGCTGCGCGTCGGGCCCGCTTTTGTGGCCGAGGAGCGGCGCGAGCTCGGCCTCGGTGCAGTCGAGCAGGTGTTTGCCGGCGAACGAGAGCTCGCCGCCGTCGGCGAGGAGCTCGGCGAGCGGGCGGTAGGGGAGGAGCTCGACGCGCCGAAGATCGTTGTCCGCCTTCATCAGCACCGCGCGGATGGAGTGCTCGCGGTTGGTCCACACCTTCCACTCGAAGGCGCTCTCTCCAGCGTGGGGCTCGCCCCACGCCGCGGTGAGGGTGGAGCGAGCGACGGCCGCCGTCGGGTATTCGATCTCGATCATGTCGAGCCCGTGCCGGTGGATGCGCACGCGCCCCTTGCCCGAGCCCAGCGGGAGCCACGTGTCCCGGGTGTCGGCCTCCGCATACACACGGAACGCGGCCGCGAAGCCAGGAGCCGCCGCGCGGGCCTCGGCGGCGGACATGCCGAAGGCGAGCCCGCGCAGGGGCCCGGAGAGCGACGGCGCGGGGCGCGAGGGGAACGTGTCGCCGGCGGTCGCCGACGAGACGCGCGCGCGGACGCGCGGGTCGCTCGCGTTCGAGGCCACCGCGGTCGGCACCCAGAGCGCGGGCCTCGCTGCGGGCGCGACCTCCGGCGCCGGAGGGGCCGCGGACGGAGGTGCCGAAGGCGCCGGCGGCTCGGCCGACGCCCGCAGCGGCGCCGTCGAGGCGACGCCAGACGCGGGGGCGGGCGCCGTGGGGACAGGCGCGGGCGTCGCGGGAGCGCGCGCGGCGTCGCCGCACGAGACGAACGCGAACGCCAGGTACGCGGCAGCGGACCCACGCTGGAGACGCGCGCGCCAGGGGGCGTTCGTTCGGCTCATGCTCGGAGACTACCCCAAGCCCCGGAGGGGATGCGCGTCAGGCGGCGCGCCGCGCGCGGACGGCGGCGACGGGCGGGGCGGTGGGGCCGAGCTCGGCCGAGACGTCTCGCAGGCCCGCCGCGCGAGCCGCCTCCGCGAGCCGCTCGGCCCAGCGCTCGGAGTCCGCGGCGCTCGCGCCCGGGTTGCGCGGCTGGATCGCCACGACCAGCCTGCCGCCAGGCTTGAGCGCCCGCGCCATCTCCTCGAACCCGTGATCGAGGCTCGACCAGAACTGCGCGTTGTTGATCGCGAAGGCGGCGTCGTATTCGCCGTCTCCGACGGGGAGCTGCGCGTCGATGTCGCCCTCGAGGAACGCGGCGCGTCCACCCTTCACCGCCGCCGCGTTCCGGTGTGCCGCTTGGTGCACCATCACCGTCGAGGCGTCGACGCCGAGGAGCGACCCGGCGGGGCCCACGCGGGCGAGCGCCCGCTCCGCGTCGACCCCTGGGCCGAACCCCACCTCGAGCACCCGCTCGCCGGGCGCGAGATCGAGGAGCGACACCACCCACTCGCCGCGGACCCGGTTCCTCCGGGCCATCACGCGCCCGACGATCGCCCCGAGGACCCCGGTCGGGCGCCTGAACTGCCTGTAGATCGACTTCATTCGACCACCTCGCGCCACACCCTGATCATTGACAAGTAGATTGTCAACTGGACAGCGCGATTGTCAAAATGTAACGTGGTCGCATGGGCTCACGCGAAGCGACGTTCCTCGCGCTCGGGGGCGCGGTCCGGCACCTCTTCCACCAGCTCCGCGCGGTGTCGGAGCGCGCCGCGCCGGCTCACGACGGCCTGACGCCCTCGCACCGCGGCGTGATGGAGAGCCTCTCGGCGATGGGGCCGCGCACGGTGCCCGAGCTCGCGCGCGCGCGCCCGGTCGCGCGTCAGCACATCCAGGTCCTGGTGGACGATCTGGCCGAGCTCGGGCTCGTCGAGGCTCGCCCGAACCCCGCCCACAAACGCTCACCGCTCTTGGCGCTCACCCCGGCGGGCGAGCGGCGCTTCGCCGCCATCCGCGCGGCCGAGAGCGAGGCGCTCGCGAGCATCCGCTTCTCCGTCTCCTCCGCGCGGATGGCGGCGGCCACCGAGGAGCTCGCGGCGGTCTCGCGCGATCTCGAGCGCTGGCTCGCCGCGGGGCCCGGCGCGGAGGCGCGATGACGCCCGCGCGCTTCCGCAAGCTCGCGCTGGCCTTCGAGGGCGTCACCGAGGTGCCGCACTTCGATCGTCGCGCGTTCCGCACCGCGCGGAAGATCTTCGCCACGCTCGGGGCCGACGGGCGCGTGAACCTCGTGGTCGAGCCGGTCGACCGGCGCGAGGCGCTCCTCGAGTCGTTCCCCGACGCGTTCCACCACCTCGGCGGGTGGACGCGCCTCGGCTACGTCGGCGTCGACCTCGCCGAGGTGGAAGACGGGCTCTTCGTCGAGCTGCTCGGCGAGGCCTACCGCGCGGCCCTCCCGAAGCCCAAGGCCCGCGCCAAGCGGCGCGAGGCCCGCGCCAAGCGGCGGTGAGCTCCGCGCTCCGCGCTCACGGCGAGAGGGTGAAGTGCGGCCTGACCGTGCGCTGCGGCGTCGTCATCGGCTTCACGACCGCGTCGAGGTCCCGCAGCTCGGCGGTGGTGAGCTGCAGGACGTGCTCGTTCGGGTGGGCCTTCGACCCGAGCGGGAAGTCGGCGCCGTTGCCGGCGGCCGTCAGCTCGACGTGGCCCCCGAGCACCCACGACACGGGGTGACCGGCGTCGACGAAGGCCACGAGCCGACCCACGCTCGCGCGGTAGGAGCCGAAGTCGTCGATGTAGAGCCGACCGGGATAGAGGGTGTCGCCGGTGAGGAGGAGCTTGGTGGCGCGATCGTAGACCGCGACGTGGGCGGCCTGGTGGCCCGGGATCATCAGCACGTCGAGGACGCGCCCGCCGAGGTCGTAGGCCGCGGCCGCGTCGCCCTGGATCTGGAAGAAGGCGCGGACCGCGCTCGCGCTGGCGCCCACCACCGTCGTCTTCGGCTTCCCGGCGAACTGGCCGTCGCCGCCGACGTGGTCGCCGTGGCCGTGGGAGTGCGCGACCACGAGGTCGCGCGCGCCCACGAGCTTGCCGACCTCGCTCGCGAGGTCGACGGCGCCGGTGCCGGTGTCGATCAGGATCGCCTTCGTCGATCCGAGGAGGAGGTAGACGAAGGGGCCCTCGAAGTTCGTGCAGAGCGACTGCCGGAGGATGTACGTCGCGTCGTCGTACCTCCAGACCTGCACCTTGGGCTCGGTCGCGCACGACGTGCCGTCGATCCACTTCGCGGGGAAGCCCGCGTTGGCAGGCGGCACGCCGCCGTCCCCGCCGCTCGACCCGCCGCTGCTGGAGCTGCCGCCGCCGCTGCTGGAGCTGCCGCCGCCGCTGCTGGAGCCGCCGCCGCTGCTCGACGAGCCTGGCCCGCCGCTCGCGGCGTTGCCGTCGGCCCCCGCAGACGAGCAGGCGGGCGCGACGAGGACGAGGCCGCCGAGGAGGAAGGCCGCGGCCGCGATCGCCTTCGGGCGGAGGCTCATCCCTTCGTTGTGGCGTACGCCGACGTGGCGCGCCAAGCGAAATGAACGAGGGGAGCGTGCGCGTCCGCGCCCACCCGATTTTTCCGCCGGCGCGCGAGCGCGCCCGCATCACGAACCCGACGCGACGCCGAACTCTCCGCGGGCGCGCCGAGGGCCGCGCGCGCGCTGCGGCATCATCGAGCGGCCGCGCCCGTGGAAGCTCTCCCAGAGCGACTCCGTGCGCGCCCGCAGCGGCATGTCGCGGGCGCCGAGGCGTAGGCCTTGCTCGATCGCGAAGCGCCGCATCGCCTCCGCGTCGCGGAGGTCGCCGGCGAGGACGTGATCGCGCGCCTCGCGGAGCGCGGCCACCGTCTCGCGTCGGACTTGGACCCCGAGCTCCGTGACCGCCGCGTCCAACGCCGCCGTCGCCGCCGAGGGCAGGAAATGGGCGTGGAGCTGGCGGGCGAACGAGAGGCTGATGAGCCGGTTGAGGAGGCTGTCGATCGCGAGCGCGCGCTCGTGGAAGCTCACCCGGAGGATCCGGAACAGCACCTCGGCGCGCTCGTCGCGCATCCGGTAGCCCCAGCTCCGCCAGTCCCCCTGGAGGCGGCCCTCCGCCGCGAGGCGGTCGCGGAGCGCGGTGCCGGAGTAGACCTCGGTCCGGCACAGGTTCCACGGCAGGTCGAGGTGCTCGGACGCCATCGCGAGCGTCGCCTCGACGTCGTCGAGCGAGCAGTCGGGATCGAAGAGCATGAAGTTGAAGGACGGGACGATGCCCGCCGCGCGGCAGCTCTCGATCGCGGACTCGTTGTGGATCGGCAGGTGGGTGCGGCCGAGGTACGCGAGGCGCTTCGCGGACGCGTTCTCGACGCCGAGGAACATGTGGATCGCGCCCATCTCGCGCGCGGCCTTCGCGACCGCGGGGGTGACGCTCTCGGGGCGGCCCTTGATCCAGAACACGACGTCGCCGACGCCGCGCGCGTCGATCGCGGCCTTGATCTTCTGCATCCGGGCCACCGCCGCGCGCTCGCCCGGGAGGACGAAGAGGTCGTCCTGGACGAAGAACACGCGCGCGCCTCGCTCGTGGTGCGCGTAGGCGATCTCGTCGGCGACCGCCTCCGGCGCCCGCAGGCGGTACGCCCTCTTCTGCTCGGAGGTGTAGGCCGCGATGCTGCAGTAGCTGCACTCGCCGACGCAGCCGCGGGCGGTGACGAGGAAGTCGACCGTCATGCCTCCGACGACGTAGGGCACGTTGCTCCGCGCCGGCCACGGGAGGTCGTCGAGGTCCGCCGCCGCCGCGCGGACGGGGCCCTTCACCACCCGGTCGCCCTCGCGCCAGACGAGGCCGGCGATGCCGCGCGGCTCCTCGCCGCGCGCGAGCGTGTCGAGCATCTCGGCGAGGGTCTCCTCGCCGTCGTGGCGGACGACGGAGTCGAGCTCGGGCAGCTCGGCGAGGAGCTCCTGCCAGCAGAAGGTCCCGACGTGGCCCCCGCACGTGAGGTGCCCCCGGTAGCCCTTCGCCCGCAGCGAGCGGAGGAGGGCGACGTAGTCGTCGACGTTGTTCTGGAAGGCGATGCCGAGCCCCACGAGATCCGGCTCCGCCGCGAGGATCGCGTCGACCGTCGCGTCGAGGTCCTTCCGGTACGCGTAGGCGACGACGCGCACGTCGTGGCCGCGCCGACGCGCGTAGGAGGCGAGGTAGCCGAGCGCGAGGTTCTCCTGCTGGATCGGCCCGACGAGCGCCGCCTTCACGCTGCCCCCCACACGAAGTTCTCGACGGCGGCGCCGGCTCGGTTCCACACCGCGACCTGTCCGAAGGGCGCGGCGTCGTCGGCGCCCTCGGGCAGGGTCCAGAGCACCACGTCGTCGGCGATTCGCTGGAGCTCGCCGCCGTGGACGCGCCACTCGAGCTCGAGGCCCTCCCCGGCGTCGTTCTCGGCGAAGAGGAGGACGTGGCGCCCGGCGCGCGCGACCTCGACGACCCGCAGGCGGATGACGCGGCCGAGCGGCAGGTCGTCGCCGGTGTTGTCGCTCATGATCGGCGTCGGCGCCATCTCGGCGATGATGCGGCAGACGGTGCAGGCGTCGCCCGAGCTCACGAAGGCGCGCCCTCCGGCGTCGGAGTCCAAGCAGAGCTCGAGCTTCGTGAGCGCCTCCACCGTCTCCGTGCCGCCGTCCGCGCACCCGACGGTGAACGTCGTCTTGACGGTGAGCGCCGCGTAGTCGGAGAAGAGCGGGTCCGGCCAGGTGGCGTCGAAGCGATACCCGCCCGCGACCTTGGCCATCCCGCTCACCTTCATCTTGAGCGACGCGCCGTCCGAGGGGGCGACCGCGGTGACGTCGGGGAGCCCCTGCACCGAGGCGGCGACGGCGGGCGCGATCGCCACGAAGCCGACCGCGGACCTCGCCGCCGGCGAGTATCCCGACAGTGTTACTCGCGCGGCGGTGTTGCTCTCCGCCGGCGGCTTGACCACCGCGCAGATCTGACCCGGGTCGGCCGGCACCCCCGGCGGTGGGATCTCGACGACGTGCGTCTCCTCGCAGCCGGGGACGCCCGAAGAGCTCGCGCTCGAGGTGGTCGCGCCCGAGCTGCCGAAGCCCGAGGACTGGGCGAGCGCGTCGTCGCGGGTCGAGTCGACCGCCGCGCTGCCGTCGTCGAGCGCGCCGCCTTCGATCGCGCCGCCGCAGTCGCCGAGCATCGTCGCGACGATCGCCGGCACCGCGCCCCCGACGGTCGTGAACACCACGCGAAGCTTGCGCATCTCTCCCGCCTCCTGGCTCCGAGCGTAGCGGAACCCGAGGCCGTGGCTACGGACGTCGTCGCGAAAGGTTCTCTCGAATCGCTCCGCGCGAAGGCCTTCAGCCGCCGCTCGCCGCGCGGCGCGGCCATCGCCACGCGGCAGGCCACGCCAGCGGGCGCCTCCGACAGCAGCCGATCACGATCACCCCGGCGATCGCGAGGCCCACGAAGTACCACCGGGGCAGGGAGGCGACGGCCTCGATCCGGTGGCGCCCCGCCGGCACGCGCACCGACGGAAAACCCGGCGCGACCGCGCGCACGGGGGCCTCGACGCCGTCCACGCGCACTCGCCACGTCTCGTACGCCGACGCGCGGATCACGACGTCGACCGGCGCCGGCGCGTCCACCGTGGCCTCGTAGGCGCCCGGCTCACGGCGCGCCTCGGCCACGGTCGCGCCGTCCGCCGAGCACCCGTCGCTCGCGACCTCGCGCGTCGAGGCGGCCCCGGTGGAGCGCTCGATCGCCCAGAGGGAGCGGGGCTCGGCGACGAACCAGGGGCGCTCCTTGAGCCCGTCGATGAACGCCGTCCGCAGCGCCGGATCCGAGCCCGCGATCGCGTGGGTGACGCACCCGACGCCGATCGTGTCGGTGCCCCCGACGCGCTCGGACAGGGCGTAGCGCTCCCCGGCGCGCCGGAGGCTCCACCCCGATCCCGGCGCCGGGCCGTGCCCCGCGCGGTGCAGGACGAAGCGAACGCCGAGCGCCTCGGCGCGCGTCGCGCTGCCGCTCTCGGCGACGCGGAGCCGCGAGAACGCGACCTGGTTCACGCCCACGTGCGCGCCCACCCCGGAGGAGTTTCCGAGCGGCACCCCGCTCGCGAAGATCACGCCGCGGGAGAACGCCCAACGATCCGGCGGCAACGCGACGCCGGGGAGGTCCTCCATCTGGAAGTCGAGCCGGCCGCGATCCAGCGACGGGAGCCACGAGCGCACCTCCTCGACGTCCGCGCGGTCGTAGTCGCGGCACGCGCCCTCGGCGGTGTGCTTGCAGTCGAGGACGTCGCGCACGAACGCGACCCGCGCCGGCATCGCGAGCCGCGCGCCCAGCGCGAGCCCCAGCCACGCGGCCGCGTGGACGCCGCGGCGCGTCCAGGGGATTCGGCGCTCGAGCGGCTTCGCGCCCGCGAGGAGCTCCTCGGCGGCCACGACCACGCACAGGGCCGCGGCGAGCGGGACCATCGAGAAGATGCGCATCGGCTGGATGAAGGAGAGGAGCGCCGCGCCGAGCGCGCCCATGTGCGTCAACGCCCGGCCGCCCAGCGTGAGCGCCGCCGTCGCCGCCATGACCGCGAGCGCGACCCGCGCCGCGCGCCGCCGCGCGAACGCGAGGAGCGCCGCGGTCGCGAACAGCCACAGCAGCGAGATGACCGGAGCGCGCCCGTCGTCCATCAGGCTGCCGTCGGCCGCGTGCGCGATCAGCCGCTCCGGCGGGAAGCCGAACATCTTCCAGTCCTCGGCGGGGGGCCACCCGAAAGGCACGCGCAGCCCGCGGACGCCCGGGGCGAACTGCGCCGCCGCGACCGCGCACGAGGCGATCGCGGCGCGGGCGTAGCGGACCAGCGCCGCGCGATCCCAGGCGGCCACGACGCCGGCGAACATGACGAGCATCGATCCGATGGCGACCTGGGGGTGCGCCGCGACGAAGAGGACGGCGGTGAGCGGCGCGAACCACGGCGGGGCGCGCCGCGACGCCAAGCCCCAGCCCGCGAGCACCGCCAGGGGCCACGCGACCGCCTGCGAGAGCAGGCCGCGCATCAGGTAGACCTCCCAGCCGCCCTGGTAGAAGTAGAAGGGCGCGAGCCAGGCGAGCACGACCGCGCCCGACAGGGCGGCGACGGGGCGGGCGCCCGCCGATCGAGCGGCGAACACCGCGACGACGGGCGTGGCGAGGGTCGCGCCGAGGCCGACGGCGTGCACGGCTATCTCCACGGAGATACCCATCCGCAGGAGCGCGACGACGAGCGACCAGCCGACGAGCGGGTAGTGCACCGCGATCGGGAAGCCGCCCTCGAACGTGTCGACCCAGCCGTGCGGGAGCCCGTCGCGCGCGATGGCCGCGCACACCGCCCCGTGGGTCGCCGCGTCGCCGGGCAGCGGCGCGCGCATCAGCGCGGGGAGGGCGGACAAGACGGCGTAGTTCGCGAGCGTCGCGAGGGCGCCGCACGCCAGCCAGGCCCAGGGGGAGCCCGTCGCGCGCCACCGCGAGGCCGGGAGCGCGCGCCTGCGATCTCCGAGCAGGCAGGCGAGTGCGACCACCAGCGCCACGCCGAAGATCATCGCCGCCAAGCTACCATGGCGCGGCTCACCTCGGTGCACGGCCGAGTCGCCCGAGACGCGAGAGACCCGAGAGACCCGCGAGACCCGCGAGGTGTAGGGCGGGGCGATTCGTTGGCCGGGGTGATCGCGCGCGGGTATGATCCGATCGTGCGGCCGTCCGCTCTTCGGCGCGCGGCGCGAACGTCATGCGTCTGTCGTACGTGATCCCGGTTCACAACGAGCAGTCGATCCTCGACGAGACCGTCGCGCGCCTGCGAGCGCGGCTCGGCGAGCACGCGCCGTGCGTCGTGTTCCTCGTGGAGAACGGGAGCCGCGACGACTCGTGGCAGGCCTGCACCCGCCTCGCGACCGAGGAGCGCGGCGTCGACGTGCGCGCCCTGCGCGCACCGCGCGCCGGCATCGGGTACGCCTTGGACCTCGGCTTCCGCGAGGCCGTCGCCCTCGATGCGTCACCCGACCACTGGATCGCCTTCACCGCCGCCGACCTGCCCTTCGGCTTCAGCGACCTCGAGGAGCTCCTGTCGTGGCGCCTGGCCGACCCGAGCGGTGCCGCCGCCATCGGCTCGAAGGATCACCCCCGGAGCCGCGTCGCGACGGACTGGAAGCGCCGAGCGGGCTCGCTCGGGTACAAGGTGTTGCGGCGGGCGATGCTCGGCATGCGCACCGGCGATCCTCAGGGCACGTTCTTCCTCCGCGCGAGCCTGCTCCGCGAGCTGCTCCCGGAGATCCGCGCGCGGAACTTCTTCTACTCGACCGAGCTCTTCTGCCTGCTCGAGCGCCGGGGCATCGCGCCGCACGAGCTCCCGGTGGTGTACGAGGGTGAGCGAAGGCCGTCCTCGGTACGCTTCGTCAACGACGGGCTGACGATGTTCGGTCAGGTGTTTCAGCTTCGCCGGCGGCTCTCGAGATCCTCCACGTAGACCCAGTCGCCTCCGACCTCGTCGAGCGTGTACGCGCCCTGGGGCCTCAGGGCGAGGAGCACCGAATGGGCGTAGGGGAAGAAGTGGAGGTGGAGGTCGAAGGTGTGGCGATACGGTCGCTGCTTCGGGACCACGATCACCAGCCGCCGGCGCGCGGTGCGCCGCACCTCGCGCACCGCCGCGGCGAGGTCTTGGACGTGCTCGAGGGTGTGGGTCGACACGACGTTGTCGTAGGAGGAATCTTCGACGGGCAGCGACTCGAAGTTGGCCTGCACGAAGCGCACCCCGCCGCGGAGCGGCCGCGGGGGAGGGGTGAGGTCGCAGGCGGTGACCTCGTGCGCCTCCGCCATGCGCTCGGCCAGGTGGCCCGATCCGCAGCCGATCTCGAGCACGCTCCCGGGCGCCAGCGACTCGAGCACCCGCGCGAGCGAGGCGTCGTTGAGGTCGGTCTCGCGCTGGAGCTCGATGTCCTGGATGGCGCGGTAGGTCTCGGCGAGCTCGTCGGCCGTCATGGTCGGCGCTCGATCCTTGAAGTCGAGGAAGACGTTGGCGCGCCGCCCGAAGAGCACCCGCGACGGGATCGCCACGAGCCAACGGCTGTCGCGCACCACCGGCGGGAGGAGGTCGTCCATCCAGCGGCGGATCCGGGCGGTGGCCTCGCGGCGGAGCTTCATCGGCAGGCGATCCCAGGGTACTCGGTCGCGGGTCTCCGTCCCACCTCGATTCCGCGTCCGTGCGCTGCGGCCCCGAGGTCCGACGTGCGCGAGCGCGTCGGCGGCACCAATCGTCGTGCACACAGGCGCAGTGGGGGACACACCCGAGAGGCGCGCGCGCCGCTACCGAGGTACTCGGTATACGAGTCGTGCCGAGCCAACGTCACCCTCTCAGGCTACCACACACCACGAGCGCTTCTCGCTCACTCGGTGGTCGTCAGGACACACGACTGGTGTTCCAGAACATCCGTCAGCCGCGGGCGAGCTTCGCGAGGATCTTGGCGAGCGTGGCCACCCTCGAGAACGGGACGTGCTCGATCCGCAGCGTCGACTCGGCGCCGGGCTTCGTCGCGACCGCGGCCGCCTTCGCGGACGACACGCCCGCCGCGTGGAGGGCGCCCTCGATGCGCGCCGCCGTCTCGCGCTCCTCCGCGGTCGCTGTCCGCCCCCGCCGCGTCGTCTTCGGCTGCGCCGCGCGGATCTCCTTGGCGGCGCCGAGCAGGGCGCGGCTGCTCGCCTTGCGTGTGTCGACCTCGCGCCCGCTCGGGACCCGGACCTTGCCGCGCCGGAGGAGCTGCCCCGGCGTGTCGGCCTCGGGCGTCGCCCGCGCTGATCTTCACCAGCGCTGGTGATCGGCTTCACCAGCGCTGGTGATCGGCTTCACCAGCGCTGGTGAACGGCGCCTATCGTCCGGCCGTCCGAGCCGTCCGAGCCGCGAGCGCCGCGTGGCGCGCCGAGGACTCGGTGTCTGCCCCGAACCCTCTGTCCCGAACCCTCCGACCCGAACCCGCTCCCGCACGTGAACCTGCTCCGTCCTCCGCTGACCCGACCCTCGGTCGCGCACCCGAGCCTGCTCCCGCACCCCGAGCGACCGTGCGGGTTCGGGTTCCGGAGCACGTTCGGGTGGAGGGGTTCGGGTGGGAGGGTGGAAGGGGTTCGCGTGTCACCGATGCGCCTGGCTCTTCAGCGGGGGCGCAGGGGAAGGGAGCGGTCGCCCGCGTCGCGATGTCGCGCGACGCGGGCGAGCGTCGGACGCGCTATCCGCGCTCGAGCTTCACGAGCGTGCCGATGACCACGCGAAAGCCGGCGACCACGTCGGGCGGCGTGGGACCGACGTACCCCCACGCGGCGGCCGCGCGGAGAGCGACCTCGGCCTCGCGGGCCGATCCCAGCGCGATCGCGCCCGACTCCGTACACGATGGCGCCACTGCCGCGGATACGGAGGGCGCAGGTGAAGGCGGAGGGGCGGGCGAGGGCGCAGGCGCAGGCGAAGGCGGGGGCGAAGGCGGAGGCGAAGGCGCAGGCGGAGGCGAAGGCGGAGGCGGAGGCGGAGGCGGCAGCCGCGGCTACTCGCGGCCCTCGACCTTCGCGGCGCGGGAGCCTCGCGTCTCGACGGCGGTGCGCGCGAGCTCGTCGGCGATCTCGTTGAGCGCGACGCCGGCGTGGCCGGGCACGTAGTGGAGCTTGGGCCTCGGGCGGCGGCCGTCGAGGGCGGCCTTCACCTTCGCGACGAGGTCCTGGTTGGCCTTGGCCTTCCAGCCCTTCTGGAGCACGCCGATGGCGTAGCTGCTATCCGTGTAGATATCGACGGTCGCGTCGCCCTTCGGGATCCACTCGCACGCCCGGAGGATGGCGGTGAGCTCGGCGACGTTGTTCGTGCCGGTGCCCAGGTACTCGTAGCCCTCGCCGGTCGCGCCGCTCGGGCCGCGGATGACGACGCCGAGGCCGCAGGGCCCGGGGTTGCCGCTGCACGCGCCGTCGGCGTACGCGATCCACCCGCCGTCGGGCGGCGCGGTGGGGGCGGGGTGCGCGCCGCCCTTCTTGGCCGCGGCGCCTTCGCCCTTCGGCGGCGGCGCGCTCGCCTCCGAGCACGTGTCGTCGGGGAGCACGTCGCCCGGCTCGCGGGCGAGGTTCCCGGCGCCCGCCTGGTACGCGCGCCCGTCGTGGGGCTTGTAGCGGATCTCGACCCGGCCCCCCGCGGCGACGAACGACCCGTCGGCGTTGGCGCGAGCGTAGACGACCTGTCCTTTGAGGCGGGCTCTGACCCAGGGCACGAAGGCGCACATATCACGACCGCGCGGCCCGTCCCAGAGGCGGCGTGCTACATTCCCGCGACATCATGACACCGCGCGTCCCCCGTCCCATAGTCCTCATAATCCTCGACGGCTTCGGCGAGCGCCCCGAGACCGCCGACAACGCGGTCCGCCTCGCCAAGACCCCTCGGCTCGCCGCGCTGTACACGAAGTACCCGCACGGGCTCATCGGCACGAGCGGCCCCGACGTGGGCCTGCCGCCGGGGCAGATGGGCAACAGCGAGGTCGGTCACCTCAACTTCGGCGCCGGCCGCATCGCGATGATGGACATCTCGCGCATCGACAACGCGGTGCACGACGGGACGCTGGGGACGAACCCCGTCATCCGCGCGGCGATCGACGCCGCCCACTCGCGCGGCGGTCGCCTCCACCTCTTCGGCCTCGTCTCCGACGGCGGGGTCCACAGCCTGCTCACCCACCTGTGCGCGCTCGTCGACGTGGCCCACGCCGCCGGCGTCGCGGTCGTGGTCCACGCGTTCCTCGACGGTCGCGACG
>JAEUKG010000003.1 GCA_016794325.1 Myxococcales bacterium
CGAGCTTCAGCGTCACCTCGCGCGACCCCACCTTGCCGCAGAGGCCCTTGCCGCCCATCGCCACCGCGAGGACGCTCTCCTCTTCGGGGCTCCGCGGGGCGCCGACCGGCGCCGGGCACTTGGCACCCGGCGCGAGGCCGGGGCCGAACGACGGCCCGTCGACGAGCGCGAGCGCGGCGTCGCAGTCCGCCGACTGGAGCTCGCCGATCTCGCGCGGCGTCTTCTTCAGCGCGGCGCACTTGGTGGTGCAGCTGCCCTTGGCGCTCGCGTCCGAGACCTTCTTGCACTCGAGGTAGTGCTCGCAGGCCTTGTCGCACGTGCCGTCGGTGACCGGGGCGCCGCCCTCGGCGGTGGACGTCCCGCCGTCGAACGCGCGCGACGAGTTGACCGAGATGTTCACGTTGGGGACGTCGGCCTTGGGGGCCGGCTTGTTGAGGTCGTCCATGGCCTTCTGGACGCCGGCGCAACCCACGATCGGGAGGAGCACCGCCGCGAGGGCCCGGGCCACGTTCACGCTTCGCATCAGAACCTGTAGGTCGCGCCGAGGTTGAACACGTTGATCGAGTTGGTGATGGTCCCCAGGTTCACCGGCCAGTTGGTGCGGTACTTCTCGCGCCCGTCGGGGCAGGTCGAGCCTGGAGAGCTGGCGGTGGGGTTGCACGGCGTGCCCGCGATGGCGGTGACGCCGTCGGGCCCGCGGTTCTCCTGGGTGCCGAAGAAGACGTGCGAGAAGCCGGCCATCACGTCGAGCGCGCCGACCTCGCCGAAGCGGACGCGGAGCGCGGCGCCGAGGCTGAGGCCGAGCCGCCACGACGCGGCGAAGTTGATGTTCTGGTACTGGGACTTGCCGGCCGCGGTCTCGTAGAAGGCGCCGCCGCGGACGGCCAGGCGATCCTGGAGGATCGCGTAGTCGCCGCCGAGGCGCGCGCCGAAGACGTCGCGGTAGAAGCGCGGCGAGGCGACGCTCGGGGGTATCACTCCCGGGATACCCGACACGGGGAGGGTCCCGTCGCCGTTGGCGTTGGCGGGGAACTGCACGTCCACCTTCTCGATGGCGCTGTTGTTGGCCCACGTGAGGTCGAGCTCGACGTCGAAGAGATCGTCGGCGAGCGGGTCGCGCGTCGCCGGCTTCTTCACCAGGAGCTCGTCGGCGCCCTGCCCCACCGGGCCGAGGGCGCGCGGGCGCGGACGGTGGTAGCGCGCGCCGAGCTTCGCCTCCATCGGCACCGCGATGGTGAGGCGGCCGTTGCCGCCCGAGCCGCAGGGCTTCGCCGCGATGTCGGACGCGTTGCCGGTGCCGCAGTCCTCGAAGATCGAGTCGCCGTATTTGACGCGGCTGTCGTCGCCGGCCGCGTTCTGGCGGGTGTAGTAGTTGGCCGCGGTGCCGACGTCGCCGCGCGCGCGGATCGAGTCGCTCCACTTGTACCAAGCGCCGACGTCGAGGAACTCGGTGGGGCTGTAGAGGCCGCCGAGGTTCAGGCCGGGGACGAACAGGTCCTTCGCTTGGAGGTTCGAGCGGACGTCGTTCGCGGGCGATTGGCCGTCGGTGTTGATGGCGGTCGACGTGCTCGACAGGCGAAGCTGCGCGATGCCCCACGAGAACGACGCGCCGAGGCGGAGCTGATCGATCACCTGGACCCCGACGCCGATCGTCGGGCTGAGGATGACGCCGCGGACGCGGTTGATGAGGTACCGGTTGGGCGAGGCCGTCGGCCCGCCCGCCGAGTCGACGAACTCGGGCCAGGTGGCGTTGGCGGCCGAGCTCGGGGCGAGCACGGCGACGCCGAGGGTGACGCGGTCGTGCACGCGGAGCGCGCCCGCGATCTGCGGGTTCAGGTTGGGCTCGATGTCGCGGCACACCCGCGGGTACTCCCCCGTCGTCGGGTCGGCGAGATCGTCGACCGACGCGTCGCTCGCCGCGCGAAGGCGGGTGAAGCACGTGCGGTGGAAGATGAGGCTCGACTGGAGGGTGAGGCTCGACCCCTGCCCGGCGAGCCCCGCGGGGTTGAAGAACGTCGCGAGCGGATCGCTCGCCCTCGCCACCCACGCCCCGCCGCGCGCCATCTGCTCCGAGCCGTTGTCGGGGAACTCGGTGACGTTGGAGGCGCGCGCGGGCGCGGCGAAGGACCCGAGCGCGGCCGCCCCCGCGACCGCGAGCGCCGCTCTGCCGAGCCGTCCCAGTCTGCGTGTCATCAGTCGCGCACGGGCGTCGCCTTGAGGGACGCTCGACCTTCCTTGATGTACACGGAGAACTTCACCCGCTTGCACCCGTGCCGTTGGACGAGGGCGTCGCGGTTCTTGCGGAGGGTGCCCTGGAACTTCTCGAAGGTGAGGCCGTCGACGGACTCGCCGCACTGGCGCTTGGTGCGGATGAACTCCTCGTACACCGCCATCCACTCGCCGGCCTCGCTCGCGTCGGGGCCGCCGGCGGCGGCCTTGCGCTCGCCCGAGGCGACCGCGAGGATGTCGGCGGGCGCCTGGCCCACCGTGGTCGCCTCGTCTTCACGCCCCGGAGCGGGCGCGGGCGCGGCGCCGGGGCCGGGCTTCGGCGGCGGAGGCGCGATGCCCGCCGGCGGCGTCGGCGGCCGCACGACCGCGGGCGGGGCGGCCCCGGTCGGCCCCTGAGGCCCGACGGCGAGGGTGCGCTCGAACGCGGGATCGACCATCCCCGGGCCAGGCCCCGGCTGGGGGCCCGGCGTCGGGCGCGGGCCGGA
The DNA here is from genome assembly GCA_016794325.1 of Myxococcales bacterium. Taxonomy (GTDB): domain Bacteria; phylum Myxococcota_A; class Polyangia; order Polyangiales; family Polyangiaceae; genus SXNL01. The sequence continues at coordinate 2,715 of JAEUKG010000003.1, forward strand.
GCCCGGGGGCGTGAACGGCATCGTCGCCGGGGCCGACAGCGGCGCAGGTCGCGGCGCGGACGCGGCCGGCGCCGGCAAACCTCCCGACGGCGGCGGCGCGTTGTTGGGCGACGACCCCTCGGGCAGCGGGAACGAGAAGGCCGCCATCGCGGGCTGGGCCGGCACCGGGCCGAGGATCGACTCGAGGTCGGCGGGCTTGCGGGCCTGGCCGCCCGCCTTCTCGACGACGCGCTCGATGCCCTGGTTCACGTTCTGCGCGATCGCGCGGTAGGCGCTGCGGAGGCGCGGGAGCTGGAACGCGTCGATCTGGCCGCGCTTCAAGCGGTCGGACTGCGCGTTCATCTCCCGGAGCGGCATCGTGTGCTCGAAGAGCGAGAAGAGGAGCCCGAACAGGAACGCGGCGACCACGACCACGGCGACGAGCCAGATCTTGACGCTCGCCTTGTCTTTGTCGTCGGCGCCTTTGATGAAGCCCTGCGGCCCGTCGATCATCGCGCGGTTGCGCGCGACGGCGAAGCCCGCGCCGAGCTCCCACGAGTCGCCGGGCATCTTCACGAAGACGCCGGAGGTGCGGTCGTCGGCGGCGAACGCGCGCACGTCGGTCCGACCGTTCTTCTTGAAGCCGGCGTCCTCGAGGGCCTTCGGGATCTCGGGGACGAGGCGATCGAGGGTGTCGAGCTCGTCCTTGTCGTCGCTCCACGAGCCGTACGACACGCGCTGGCCACCGGAGAAGAACGCGACGTTCGTGCGGGTGAGCTTGCCGAGCTCCTTGGCGAACGTGGCGTCGACCCACCGCACCGCGACCACCGCCCCGAGCGGCGCGCCCGGCTCGTCCACCACGGGCCGAGCCACCACGCGACCGATCTTGGTGCCCCACACCCACGTGTCGTCACGGAGCCACCCGTGGAGCGCGTCGTGCACCGCGGCGTAGCCGCCGAGCTCGAACGCGGGAGAGTTCGGGGTGTCGTAGCCGATCTGCGCGACGATCCGCCCCTCGCGGTCGACCGCGAAGATGGCGTCGGACTTGAACTCCGCGCTCAGCTTGTCGTTGAACTGCCCCATCGCGAGGCGGGTGTCTTCCTTCGACTTCGCCGGGATCTCGGCCTTGCCGTTGGCTCCCTTGAGCGACTCGATGACTCCCTTCTCGACGGTGAGGAGGAGCAGGTTGTCGAGGCGACGGCGCGAGTCGACCTGCAGCGCCCACCCCACCGCCTGGCTGTCGCTCTTGAGGAGCTCCGCCATCGCGACCTGGTTGCGCCGGTTGTATTGCCCGACCGCCAGCGACACCACGTACACCGCGGCGCCGACGATGACGGCGAGGATGAGATACCACGCGCGGGAGAGGATCATTTGGCGTCGCCCTCCACCAAGCTCAAGGCCTCCTTGAGCTCGAGCGTCGTCTTCGCGTCCTTCACGTTGGCGTTGACGGGCTTGCCGACCTTCTTGCCGTTGAAGAACGCCTGGATCACGTATTCGCCGGCGCCCACGGCGAAGCCGAACGAACCATCCTTACCAGGATAAGACACGGCGACCGTCTGCGGCTCGACGACCACGAACGCCCGCACCGAGGGGAAGAGCTCGTCGCGGATCTCGAACTTGTTCTGACCGCCGGGCGCCGTCCAGTCCCGGCTCGTGTTCGGCTGGGTGACGTCGGGCTTGAAGGCGGCGGGGTGACCGCCGACCATGACGAGCCGGTGGGGGAACGGGTCGTTGTTCTTGAAGACGAGCTTCGTCCCCGGCGCGACGACGATGGTGGACGGGGTGATGCGACCGCCCGTCACCGACATCAACGTGGGCTCGGCCGGAGTACCCCCGGCGCTGGAGAGGGCGACCACGCAGATGTCGCGGGAGGGGTTGGCGGCGAGGGTGCGCTGAGGTGCGGGGACAAGGGGGGATGGCTCACGCCAGACCCACCGCCGAGAGGCTGGGTTGGCCGCCTCCGAGTAGACCTCGGGCACGAGCTTCTCCTGCCCGGAAATCCGGCCCTTGATGTTCGTGTTGACGGCTGACGCGCTCCCCGCGAGCGTGATCGCGCCCGCGAGCGTGGCCAGCACGGCCCAGACCGGGCGGCCCATCTTCGCCGAGCGCAGGCCGCACTCGGGACGGGCGCCTCGGGTTCTCCTCGGCCATTTCATGAGCGGTGGCTTCCTGTTCCCTGCCCCAGGCTCGAGCCCTCGAGCCTCGGGCCTTCGGAGACTACAGAAGTCTGCTCCTCCCTGTAAACCTTCCGCTTTTCGGGCGTATCGTTAAGGTGTGAGCGCCCGCGCGCCCGAGCCCCCTCGCGGCGACCCCTCCGAGCCGCGATCGGCCGGAGCGCCGGACGAGTCTGGCCCCCGCTCGACCCTCGCCGACGCGATGGTGCCCCTCGCTCCGCGAGGGAACCGCCCGGCTCCGCTCGTCTTTCGCCAGGGCGCGCACGCCCCGTACGGGATCCGCTGGTACGGGGTGACCTCGCTCTACGGCCACCTCCGCAACTTCGTCTCGCGCGCGATCGCCACGCAGTCGGTCGACTCGCGCGACTGGATGCGCGCCAACGACCCGAGCGAGCTCCTCGCCGCGACCCTCCGCGTGCTCCACGGAGATCCGACGCAGCCGTCGCTGGTCGAGGGCCTCGGGCGGCCCGTCTACATCGACTTCGTCGCCGACACCGGCGACGACCGCGACGTCTCGGCGGCGGTGGGGGAGATGGTCGCGTCGCGGTTCGACGTCGACGGGCGAGAGCTGCCGCGCGGGGAGATCCTCCTCTTCGGCGGCGACGTCGCCTACCCCGTCGCCACCGCCGACGAGATCTACAAGCGCGTCATCTTGCCGTGGAACGACTCGCTCCGCGCGGCGCGGTCGAGCCAGACCCGGCGCGTCCTCCTCGGCGTCCCCGGCAACCACGACTGGTACGACGGGCTCGACGGCTTCGGGCGCATGTTCCGGAGGCGCGTCGACGAGCCGTTCCGCGCGGACGCGCGCGAAGGCCGCACCACCAGGCTCGTCCGCCGCCTCGCGCGACGGCGCGGGCGCAAGCTCGGGCTCGTGGCCCGCGGCCTCCACCTCGACGAGGTCGGCGGCATCTTGGGCGCGATCCCCCGCGTGTTCCGGGGCGTGAAGGCGTTCGTCACCGGGGTCGGCGTGCACCGCCGCCGGAGGCTCGTCCTCAAGGGCTACGAGCCGGTCCAGGAGGCGAGCTACTTCGGGCTCCGCCTCGCGCCCGGGCTCGAGCTGTGGGGCGCCGACCGGCAGCTCGGGCGCGTCGATTTCCGCCAGCGCACGTACTTCAAGTCGATGCGCGCCGACGCTCCCGACGCCGGCGTGCTCTTCGTGGCCGGCGATCCCGCCCTCACCTACGGCGTCGACAACGAGCCCGGCTCGCGCATGCTCAGCGCCTGCAAGCTCGATTTCGAAGAGGACGACGTCTTCTACCTGTGCGGCGACTTCCACCACTACGAGCGCCGCAAGACGGGCCCGGGGTCGATCCACGTCATCGCCGGCGGCGGCGGCGCCTTCTTGCACGGGACGCGGATGAGCCCCTACCCGGAGCCCGCCGGTCCGCCGGACTGCGTCTATCCGCAAGGGTTCATGTCGCGCCGCCTCGCGGCCCAGGTCCCGCTCAAGCTGATGCTCGGCCGCGCCGGCTTCATCGTCCACTGGGCGATGGCGCTCCTCGGATCGATCGAGGTCGCGGCGTCCGGCGGCCGCGCGTCGCTCGCCGCGTCCGCCGCGTTCGTGTCGCTCCTCTTCTGGATCATCCTCAACGTCGTGTGCCACCAGGGCACCGAGAAGAAGAAGACCGCCCTCCTCGCGCTCCCGTTCTCGCTCGTCCTCGGCTTCATGCCGATGGCGCTCCGCTCGGCGCTCCCGAACGTCGTCCCGACGCTCGCCTCCGACACCGCGGTCCTCGTGGTGTTCGCGTTCCTCGGCTCGCTCGTCTTCGGCCTCTTCCTCTCCACGGCCGCGGTGCTCGGCTACGAGCACCAGCAGGCGTTCACCGTCCTCGGCCACCCGGGCTTCAAGCATTTCGTGCGCATGTGCGTGCACCCGACCGGGCGCGTCGAGGCGTGGGTCATCGGCAAGGACGACGCGCTCGCGCCCGGGCTCCCCGAGCTCATCGATCACTTCGAGTGGCAGCCGCGCAAGGGCGACCGCGCGTCCGCCGACGTCGCCGAAAACATCTGACGAACCGCGCGGTTGGCGAAATCGTCCGCGAACGCGAAATACCGCGCAACGTCTCCAAAGGCGCGGCCGATGGGTGCTCATCGCCGCAACGTAGCGGCCCCCACCGGAGCCCCACCGTGTCCAAGAAGACCTTCGCCCTCGCCGCCGCCGTCGTCACCCTCCTCACCACCTCGATCGCCTCGGCCGACGACGTCAAGCCCGCGGCCCCGGCGAACCAGGACAAGCCGGCGGCGCAGCCGAGCGGCCCCGAGCACAAGACCGCGAGCACGGTGCAGATCCAGGGCACGGCGGGCGCCACCACCGGCGGCCTCGGCCTCGGCGCCGGCCTCCGCGTCGGCTACACCCTCCCGCAGAAGCTCTACCTCGGCGCCGCGCTCAAGTTCAACTACACCTCGGAGGAGGTGAAGGACGTCAAGGTGAGCTCGGCGTTCTACCGGCCCGGCGTCGACTTCGGCTACGACCTCTCGACCGGCCCGGCGATCATCCGGCCCTACGTCGGCGCGGGCGTGGCGGTGCAGCGCATCGACCTCTCGGCGGGTAGCGCCCAGTACTTCGAGACCGCGGCGACCCCCGCCGCCTGGGGCGGCATCCAGCTCCTCGGCGAGATCCCGAAGACCCCCGTGCTCGTGGGCGCCGACGTCTCCACCTTCGTCGTCGCGACCGACACCAGCGCGCACCCCATCGACGCGAACCTCGTCCTCGCCGCCCGCTTCTGATCCACCCGCGCCGTCTTCCCCCGAGGCCCGGTTCACTCTCGAGAGTGAATCCGGGCCTCGCCGCGTTCCCGCGTCTGCCGCCCGCTGCGCGCGAAATACCGCGCAACGTCTCCGCGCGGCGGCCGATGGGTGCTCATCGCCGCAACGCCGCGGCCCCCACCGGAGCCCCCACCGTGTCCAAGAAGACCTTCGCCATCGCCGCCGCCGTCGTCCTCCTCCTCACCACGTCCATCGCGTCGGCCGAGGACGTCAAGCGCGCCACTCCGGCGAACCAGGACAAGCAGGCGAGCGGCCCCGAGCACCCCACGACCGGCACGCTGCAGGTGCAGGCGATGACGGGCATCACGAACGCGGGCCTCGGCGTCGGCGCCGGCGTCCGCGTCGGTTACACCCTCCCCAACAAGCTCTACCTCGGCGCCTCCTTCAAGATGAACTACCGCGAGGAGGACGTTCGGTACTTCACGTACATCACGACCTTCTACCGACCCGGCGTGGACGTGGGCTACGACGTCTCGACCGGCCCCGTCGTCTTGCGTCCGTACGTCGGCGGCGGGATGGCCGCCCAACGCGTCGACATCATCGACACCGACCGGACGAACAACAAAGGCGACATGACGGCCGCGGCTTGGACCGGGCTCCAGCTCCTCGGTCACATCCCGAAGACGCGCCTCTTCGTCGGCGCGGACGTCTCCACCTTCCTCGTGGCGAGCGACGTCAGTGAGCACCCCATCGAGGGGAACGTCGTCTTCGCCGCCCGCTTCTGATCCAGCCGCGCCGACTCCCCCGAGGCCCGGTTCACTCTCGAGAGTGAATCCGGGCCTTCGGCGTCTTCGGGGCGGTTCAGCCGTCGGCCTTCCACGCGAGCGCGACGAGCTGCACCGCGACGCCCGTCTTCTTGGGCTTGGACACCACCGTCTCGAGGGGCGCGGTGGCCGGGTCGACGAGCGCGGTCGCCTTCGCGAGCGCGGCCTTCGCCTCCTCCTGCAGGGCGCCGTATTTGGTCATGAGCGCGGCGAGGTCCTCGCGCTCGCGCTCGACCGTCTTCTGGCCGCGGCTCGCGCGCCCGGCGCTCCGCGCCGTCGCGGCCGCCCCCGAGACCGCTCGACGCGCGCCGCCCCCGAGGAAGGCGCCGAGGATGCCGCTGCCGAGCGCGACCGCCACGTCCATCCCCTGCCCCCGCGCCTGCTCCTCGCGCGCGGCGATCGACTGCTGCTTGTTCCGGATCTTCTCCTCGATCGCCTCGAACTTGGGCCGGTACTTGTCGCGGATCGTCGCCGCGGCCGCGTCGCGGGCCTCCCGCGAGACCTGGGCGAGCCGCGCGCGGAAGGCGCGCTCGTCCTCGCCCGGCTCGGAGATCAGCTTGGCGGGCGCGCTCTTGAACCGCGCGATGCCTTGCGGCCTTCCGAGCCACGCGAGAAGCTCCTTCGTCCACGCGGGGTAGCGCTTCGGGTCGAGCATCGCCGACGCGGGCGGGACGAAGCTCGCGTCGGGGGCGGGCGCGGTGGGAAGCTCGTGGATCGCGAGGGGCCCCGCCCACACCGCGTCCTCCCATCGCAGCGGGATGGGACCGTCGGACACGGGGGCGAGGAAGACGACCTCGCGGGTGAAGTCGAGCTTGCTCTTCGCGTCCTCGATGTGGACCCGGGCCGCGCCGAGGACCCACGCCCGGTACGTGGGGCGCGGCTTCGTGGTCGGCAAGAACACCTCGGTGATGCCCGGCGGCAGGACCGGGCGACCGCTCGCCGGCACCGCCTCGGCGGCGAGCGGCGCGGTGACGCCGGCCGGCGGCGCCGCGAGCCGCTTGATCTCCTCGCGGGTGAGGGGCCCGCGGAGGTACGAGAGCGTCCAGCGCGACTCGATCACCACCGGGGCGGGGGCGTGGACGTCGTGGACGTAGAAGTGGCGCTTCGGCAGCGCCGAGAGCGCGGCGTCGATCTGCCCGCGGTCGAAGCCGCGGCCCCCGGCGACGCCCTCGAGCCCGTCGAGCAAGCGGGCCTTGTCGCGCTCGGTCTGGAGGCGGCCGACCATCCACGTGCCGGTGTTGGCGAGGCCCTTGTAGTCGAGATCCACCGGGTTCTGGGTGGCGAGCACGATCCCGAGGCCGTAGGCGCGCGCCTGCTTGAGCAGGGTGAGGAGCGGCGGCTTCGACGGCGGCACCGCCACCGGCGGGAAGTAGCCGAAGATCTCGTCCATGAAGAAGAGGGCGCGCAGGCTCGGTGTGCCGGGCTGGGTCCGCATCCAGGCCACGATCTGGCCGAGGAGGAGCGACACGAAGAACATGCGCTCGGCGTCGCCGAGGTGAGCGATCGAGAGGATGGAGACGCGCGGCTTGCCGGCGCTCGTCCAGAGCAAGCGCTCGACGTCGAGGGGCTCGCCCGCAAGCCACGCGTCGAAGCCCGGCGACGCGATGAGGGCGTTGAAGGCGAGCGCGAGCTCGAAGCGGTCTTTGTCGGGGAAGAACGAGTCGAGGGCGATGACCCCGACCCGATCGAACGGCGGGTCCTGGATGCGCGCGACGAGCCCCGCGAGGTCGAGGCTCTCGCCCACCGACCACGCGCGCTGCAGGATCGTCGAGACGAGGACGTGCTCGCGGCTCTTGCCCGCCTCGGCGACGACGCCCGCCATCTGGAGGAGGCTCGCCGCCACCTGGGTCACCCGCTCGCTCAGGAGCTCGGAGTCGGCGCGCACGGCGGCGCTCGGGGCCGCGAGCGAGCCGACGATCGAGAGCGGGCGCCCGGCCCGGCTCCCCGGCGTGTAGATGGCGAAGTCCGCCGCCGCCTTGAGCCGGGCGATGCGCGCCGCGTCTTGCCCGAACGAGCCGATGCCCTCGGCCCACCGCGCGGCCTCGGCGGCGGGATCGGCGCCGGCGGGCGCCCACGGCGCGACCTCCTCGGCCGTGAGCCCGGGGAACGTCAACAGCAGGTTGCCGAGATCGCCCTTGGGGTCGACGACGATCGCCGGGACGCCGTCGATCGCGGCCTCCTCGAGGAGGCCGATCGACAGCCCCGTCTTGCCGCTGCCGGTCATGCCGATGACGACGGCGTGGGTGACGAGGTGGTTCGACTCGTAGAGGTACGGCCCCTCGGCCGTGCGACCCATGTAAAATACACCCAACCGCTCGAAGTCGGCGACCGTCATGGGGGTGGATCTACGTCAGGGCAGCGGGGGCGCGCACGGCATTTCGCTCCCGAGAGGCTGCGCCCGAGGCGAATCCGCTAGGGCGTGTCCCTGAACGCCGGCTCTCCTCTCGCCCGTGCCCGTGCCCGTGCCCGTGCCCGTGCCCGAGGGAGGCAACAGGGTGCGCAAAGCGGCCGATGGGGAGTGGATGCAGGCGCTCGACCACGAACGACTGG
>JAEUKG010000098.1 GCA_016794325.1 Myxococcales bacterium
GGTCGCGAACCGCGCGCCAGGGTCGATCGACAGCGCCCTGGTGACGACCGCGTCCACGGCCGGAGGGACCGGCGCGTGGACGCCGGGCGCCTCGGAGACGCCGGCCATCACCTTGGTGACGACGGCCATCTCGTTGTCTCCGTCGAAGAGCCGACGGCCGGCGAGGAGCTCCCAGAGGACGATGGCCGCGGCGTAGACGTCGGTCCCGGCGGTCGCGTCCCCGGCGAGCTGCTCCGGCGACATGTACGCGAGCTTGCCCTTCACCTGACCGTCGCGGGTCTCGTGCAGCCGGCCCCGCGCCTTGGCGACGCCGAAGTCGAGGACGCGCGCGACGCCGTCGGTCCCGACGAGCACGTTCTCTGGCGAGACGTCGCGGTGGACGATACCGAGGGAGCGCTGCTCTTCGTCGGTCGCGGCGTGGGCCGCGCCGAGGCCCGCGAGCAGGTCGAGCGCGATCGCGACCGCGATCCGCGCCGGGATCCGCTTCCCCGACGCCCGCGCGCCGCTCACGAGGCGCCCGAGCGCCTCGCCCTCCACGTAGGGCATGACGGCGTAGATGCGATCGTGCGCGTGCACCAAGTCGAGGATCGGGACGACGTTGGGGTGGGACACCCGCGCCGCGAGGCGAGCCTCGTCGAGGAACATGCTCACGATCTCGGGCCGGCTCGCGAGGTGCGGGTGGAGCTGCTTGATCGCGACCGGGTACGAGAAGCCCGCGCCCGCGATCCGCCGCCCGTAGCGCACCTCGGCCATGCCTCCGCTGCCGAGGCGGAAGCCGAGCTCGTAGCCGGGGGGCGCGAGCGCGTCGGTCACGCCCGGGGTCGGTGCTGGTTTCGTGCCAGCTCCGACCGCGCGATCGCCGCGGTTTTCTATCGCGCGGTCTGCCCGGGGAGGAGGCGCGGTGGATCGCTCACGACCCACCGATCTTCGGCGCTCGGACGCTGTTCATGAGGATGTGGAAGTAGCGGCGCGTGAGGCCGGACGCGGCCGCGGCGCGCGTGACGTTGCCGCCGTGCGCAGCGAGGGCGCGCTCGACGAAGCGGCGCTCGAGCTCCTCGACGACCATCGCGCGCGACGCCGGGAGCGGGAGCCCGGCTTCGAGCGCGCGCGTGACGACGTCCTCGCGCGCGGCGGGAGCCGCGCTCGGCGCGGTCGGGGCGCGGAGCGCGGGCGCGACGCCGTCCGCGTCGTCGACCCCGAGGGCGACGGCGCGCGCCACCGCCGCCTCGAGCTCGCGGACGTTGCCGGGCCACGCGCCGCGGACCAGCTTGATCGCGAACGCGCGCGGGAGCTCGCCCACGCCGCCGGAGGCGCTCCAGAAGTGGGCAGCGAGGATCGGCAGATCGCCGTGCCGGCGACGCAGCGGCGGCACCTCGACGCGCGCGCCGGCGAGGCGAAAGGCCAGGTCCTCGCGCAAGCGGCCGTCCTGGACCTCGCGGTCGACGTCGCGTCGCGTGGTCGAGAGGACGCGCGGCCCGCGATCGATCTTCGCGAGGAGCGCGGCCTGGAGCGCCGGGTCGAGGTCCGCGAGCTCGGACAAGACGAGGGTGCCCCCCTTCGCGCGCTCGACCGCGCCCGCGAGGGCCAGCTCGCCCTCGCGCGCCGCCCCCGCGCAGTCGAAGAACACGAGCGGCCCCGACGCGTGCGGGCCGAGGTCGTGCAGCGTCTCCGCGACCAGGTCCTTGCCGGCGCCGGTCTCGCCTTCGATGACGACGTGGAGCGGGGAGCCGGCCAGCCCCTCGATGCGATCGTACAGCCGCTGCATCTCGTAGCTCGCGCCGACGAGGCGGCCGAGGCCGCGGCGGCTCGACGGCGGGACGACCACGTTCGTCGGCGCGCGCGCGACGCGCACCTGGGTGTCGCCGAGCTCGATCACCTCCCCGCCGCCGAGCAGGGCGCGCTCGACGCGGAGCCCCGCCACCCGCGTGCCGTTGGTCGATTCGAGGTCGGTGAGGCGGAGGAGGCCCGCGTGCGCGGTCACGGACGCGTGGCGCCGCGAGACCCGGCGATCGGCGAGGCGGAGATCGCAGAGCGTCGATTGGCCGAGGAGGAAGCTCGACTGCTTGGCCCAGTCGAGGAGCAGGGACTGACCGGCTCCCGCGCCCTGGGTCACGCGCAGCACGAACAGCGGGGTGTCGCCCTGGTTGCTCAACGAGCCGTCGGCCGCGGTCAGTAGGTCCTCGTCGCTCATCGACCCTCCACGGACGGTGATAACACACGTGTATGATGCGCCGGATGAGGTGGAGAGCCCCCCTGTTCGCCGCCGCGGGCGCCGCGATCTGCGCGGCGTGCTCTCTGCTCACCGACTTCGACGGCTTCGACGCTCCGAAGCCGACCGCCGACGCCGGCGGGCCCGAGGGCGGCGGGCCCGAGGGCGGCCCCGAGGACCCCTGCCCGAACCGGCGGCGCTGGCCGGAGGCCCCGGACGGGGGCAAGGCCGGCGATCTCGGCAGCCAGGTGGCGGCGATGAAGCGCCTCTCCGTCATCGACGACGGCGGCGTGCCGTACGGGTTCGATCTCGACGGGCTCTGCTCGTGCCCCGAGCGCGTGGCGTGCGTCGGAGCCAAGGCGAACGCGCCCTGCGATCCGCTGCGCTCGGGCATCGACAACGCGTCTCGCGGCTTCCTCTCGCTCTTCTCGGTCGCCACCGGGACCAACCTCGAAGAGTCGGGCCTCGCGCTCGGGCTCAAGGCGGGGAAATATTCGGTGGTGTTCCGGCTCGCGGGCTGGAACGGCGAGCCCGACGATCCCGACGTCGCGCTCCAGGTGTTGAACGCCTTCGACGCGAACGGCGGCGACGCCGGGGCTTCGTTCGACGGCGGCGACTCGTGGACGATCGATCTCGAGAGCCTCGCCGACAACCGCTTCCCCACCTCGCCCGTCACCCGCGCGTACGTGGCGAGCGGGACGTTGGTCGCGGAGCTCCCGGTCCTCGTGCTGAAATCGCGCATCCCGACCACGAACGACCGCTGGCTGCTCGTGCGGCTCCCGCTCCGCAACGCGAGGATCACCGCGCGCATCAGCCGATCGGGGGACGGCTTCTCGCTCGTCGACGGCCAGGTCGGGGGCCGGATCCCCGCCTCCGATCTGCTCGCCAGCATCTCGGTGGTGGGCGGATGCCCGGGGTCGCCGAACTTCGACGCGGTGAAGCCGTTCGTGTGCGACGCGCGCGACCTCCCCGTCGACCCCGGCAAGGACGGTCGAGACCAGGCGTGCGAGGCGATCTCGTTCGGCGCGACGTTCGAAGCTTCACCGGCCCGCGTCGGGGCCGAGGCCGGGGCGCCGAGCGACGAGCTGCCGTGCGGAGACGCCGCTGCGCCGGTCGACTGCCGCTGAGCGGACGCCCGTGGCGCGACCACGGCGCGAGGGCCGAGCCCCCGCGCCGCGCGTCAGAACTGCCCCATCGCGTTGATGAGCGCGCCCTTCTGCTCGGGGTTGCCCTGGACGCCGTTGATGGGGCCGGTGAGCGGCGACACGCCGAAGTTGACCGGCTGGGGCCCCGAGCCGAGATCGAGCGAGAGCGGCGAGAGGAAGTTCTTGCTGGTGCGGGGGGCGAGCTCGTCGTCGATCATCCCCGAGGTGAGGACGCCGGCGACGGCCGCGCCCGCGATGCCGCCGAGCGCGGGCGCGACGAACCCGCGCTTCGGGTCCGAGTCGCTGAAGAGGTAGAACGGGAAGACGAGCGCGCCGGCGAGCGTGCCCGCGCCGTAGCCGACCCACATCCACTTGAGCGTCTGGTACGAGGGCGAGCGCCAGAGCGAGATCGCGCCCGTGCCGAGGAGCCCGACGTTGTAGCCGATCATGCCGGAGACGGTGGCCCAGTCGCCCCAGCGGCGCCCGCTGATGCCGATGCCGAAGAGCGCGCCCGAGATGAGGCCCCAGCCGCTGCCGCTCGAGATGAACGCGAGCGAGTGGAGATCGGGGCGCGCGTATTCGCCGAAGAAGTAGCCGCCGACGCCGCCGCCGGTGGCGGTGAGGAACGTGATCGTCGTCTGCGCGCGGAAGGACCAGTCGTCCTCCTTGCTGCGGCTGAGGACGTATTGGGTGCCGGCGATGCCGCCGCCCTCGAGCGCGCCGAGCAAGAGGCCGGTGGCCACCGACGAGGGGACGCCCTTGTGGAGCGGGCCGCCGAGGTCGTCCCAGAAGGACACGCCGACCGGCGCGGCCGCGCCGAGCGCCACGGGGGCGATGACGGCGGCGCCGGGGTCGGTGATCTTGAAGAGCGCGTCGACCCACACGCCCGTGCCGATGCCGTAGCCGAGGCCCGTCGTGTAGAGGAAGAACATCTCGGTGTTCGTCCGCCGGTCGCTCGCGGGCGCCGGCGCGGGCGCGGGCTGCGCGGGCTGCGGCTGGTACGGCTGCGGCTGGGGCTGGTAGCCCGGCGGCGGGTACGGCTGCGGCTGCGGCTGCGGTTGATACGGCTGCGGATAGGGCTGCGGCTGCGGTTGATACGGCTGCGGATAGGGCTGCGGCTGCGGCTGCGGTTGATACGGCTGCGGATAGGGCTGCGGCTGCGCCGGCTGGTAGCCCGGCTGTGGCGGCTGCGGCTGCGGCTGGTAGCCCGGCGGCGGGTACGGCTGCGGCTGCACCGCGGGCGGCGGCGGCTGCGGAGCCGGCAGGGGCTGGACCTGCGCCGCCGCGTGAGGCGCCGCGAGAACAGCCGTCGTCGAGAGGAGCCCAAGCCAAGCCAACCGCGAGGGATGCATCGCAGGCATGGTAGTTCGCCGGCGCCGAAACCCAAAACGAGTTTTTTCCGCCGCCCGAGAGCGGCGGCGACCGCGTGTCCTCGCCGCCCGAGAGCGGCGGCGACGACGCGCCTCGCCGGCGCTCAGCCTCCGAACGCGGGCTCGAACTCGGCCGAGAGCTCGCGCGACATGAGGTCGCGCACCGCCTGCACCACCGGCTTGTCCTCGTAGAGGACCTTGTAGATCTCGTGGGTGATGGGCATCTCCACGTTCATCTTCACCGAGAGGTCGTAGGCGCTCTTCGTGGTCTTCACGCCCTCGGCGACGTGGCCGAGCCCGGCGAGGATGTCGGCGAGCTTGCCGCCGCGCCCGAGCTCGAGCCCCACCGTGCGGTTTCGCGACAGCTCGCCGCAGCAGGTGAGGACGAGATCGCCCATGCCCGAGAGGCCGGCGAGGGTGATCGCCTTGCCGCCGCGGGCCATCGCGAGGCGCGCGATCTCGGCGAGGCCGCGCGTGATCAACATGCCGCGGGTGTTGTGCCCGAAGCCGAGCCCGTCGGCGGCGCCGGCCCCGATGGCGATGACGTTCTTGAGCGCCCCGCCGCACTCGACGCCGACGATGTCGTCGCTGCCGTAGGTACGCATGTAGGGTGCATGGAAGCGGCGCATCACCGCCTCCCGCACCGCCGGGTTCTTCGAGCCGATGACGACGCCGGTGGGGAGCTCGGCCGCGAGCTCCTTCGCGAACGAGGGGCCGCTCAAGAACGCGAGGTGCTCGCGGGTGTGCGCCGGCAGCTCGGCCTCGAGGATCTCGTCGATGAACATCAGCGACTCGTTCTCGATGCCCTTGGTCGCGCTGACCACCGGCACGTCCTTGGGGACGAAGGGCGCGGCCAGCCGCGCGACCTCGCGGGTGGCGTGGCTCGGGCACACGAACACGACCATGGTCGCGTCGCGCAGGGCCTCCTTGAGGTCATGGGTCGCGCGCAGCGAATACGGGAGCTGCGCCGACGGCAGGTAGCGCTCGTTGCGGCCGGTGCCGTTGATCTGGGCCGCGAGATCCTCGCGGCGGCTCCAGATGTGGACGAAGTCGCCCTTCGTCGCGAGGACGCGCGCGAGCGCCGTGCCCCAGGCCCCCGCTCCGAGCACTGCCACCTTCTTCGCCTTGTCGCCGTGTGCCATCCCCGGAGGCTACACGGGAGGGCGGCGCCGCTCCACCGTGTCGCGCGGTGTCCTTTCCGGTTGTCTCCAGTTATCCTGGCGATCGTGCGTGACCTCCCCTTCTCCGGGCGAGCCCGGCTCGGCGCCTGGCTCCTCCTCGCCGCGACCACCGCGCCCGCCATCGCGTGCGGACCCGGCGGGCAGCAGTCGACGATCTGCCTCTTCCGCGACACCATCAACAAGCCCGAGAGCCGCTCCCAGCGGCGCGCGCTGATGGCGCAGGGCCTGTCGAAGTTCTGCGACCAGATGAAGTCGCACAACGCGCCGCTCCGGCTCGCTCCCGACGCACCGGTCATCGGGCGGTACTACCCGACCGACTGCAAGCAGCGCGAGGTGGAAGGCGGCGACCTCTTCGTGGAGTTCTCGGGCTACGGCTACGCGTGGACGAACCTCTCCAAGAAGATGACGTTCACGATGGCGGGAGCCGTCGAATACAATCAGGATTTCCTCATCGCGAAGGACGAGTGCGACCTCTACGCCTATTTCCGCACCCGCCGCGTCGCGAGCAGCGATTTCCGCATCCACCGCATCGAGGCCCAGCTCGCCGCGTTCGTGAACGCGCTGTCGCCGATGGGGGAGAACTTCGGCCGCCAGCTCGTCGCGGGCAAGCTCACCGAGGGGTTCACCGTCATCCACGATCACAAGGGCTCCGACGACTTCGGGCTCGGCATCGTCGAGCTCGGCCGGCGCCCCGCGCACCCGATCGCGATCCACGGCTCCGACCGCATCGCGGTCGAGAGCAACCGCACCGAGATCCACCAGAACCAGCGCGACTTCATCGGGCCGATCGAGATCTCCGAGAGCGGGCGCGCGCTCTTCTTGACGGCGCAGGTCGAGGGCGCCCCCGCGGTCGACCTCATGATCTACGGCAAAGACGCGGCGGAGCAGGCGCTGCGCCTGTACTTCGAGTACCCGCAGTCGGGGCCGATCCCGGCGCCGCCGGTGCACACCGAGGTCGTCGCCGCCGGCGCGCCGTTCTCTCGCGCCGTCCCCCTCCCCCGCGGATGGTACTACGTCGTGCTCGACAACACGGCGACGGCGGGGCCGACGAATCCCCCCGGCGGCTTCATGGACGATCGGGCGGCGACGGTGAGCTACGGCGTCCAAATCGGCGACGCGCCCTGAAACGGCGCCCGCCGGTGTGCGCCCCGCGAGCGCCGCCCGGTCGACGAAAACCCCCGGCCGAGCCCAGCCTGGCGGAACCCTCTTCTTTTCGGGCGAAAATTGCTAAGGTTCGGTTCGCGAACCGCGAGGACCCCGTTGGAAGACGAACGCACGCGTGACGGCGACGAAAAGGCCGAGAAGAAGCCGGAGCCCGCGAAGGGCGTCGAGCCGAAGGGCGGCGACGGCGCGCGCGGCGACGAGGCGAAGGCCGACGCCGAGGCGGATGGCGCGAAGCCCGCGGCCGAGGGCGATGACGCCAGCCGCGGCGACGCGAAGGTCGACGCGGCCGGCGACGACGGTCCCGAAGGCGCCGGGGGCGACGCCACCGACGACGGCGCCAAGGCCGACGCGGCGGAGGCGAAGGACGCCGACGGCCCGTACCGCGCCTCGGCGCGCAAGCACGTGCCGATCACGCCGGTCAAGCGGATGTACCGCACCGTCTACTGGCTCGCGTGGTTCATCCTCGTCCCGTTCGTGATGGCGATCCTGCTCGTGTGGGCGCTGACGCCGGCGAGCGGGATCGAGCGCGGCGGCGCCATCGGGTGGATCCAGTCGCTCGTGCGCGAGCAGCCGGTGCCGGTGGGCATCGTCCTCTTCACGCTGTTCGAGATGTCGCTGTGGGCGGCCCGCCACCGCCTGCCCCTCTCGAGCCACGCCCACCCCCCGCTGCGCCACGGCGTCCCCGCCGAGCTCCGCCAGCCGTTCGAGCGCGCGAGGGTGCTCCTCGACGAGGCGCACGGCATCCTGGAGAAGCACGGGTCCTCGATCAAAGAGGAGCTCTCGACCAAGGAGCGCGAGCGCCTTCGCGTCGACCTCGCCGCCCTCGACGAGGCGATGCAGCGCGAGCCCTTCGACGTCGAGGCCTTCACCGAGGCCCTCGTCCGCGCCGACGGCGAGGTCGACATCCGCCTCGGGCGCTGGCGCAAGAGCGAAGTGCGCGAGTACATGGAGTCGATCCTCATCGCGATCGCGGTGGCGATGGCCCTCCGCGCGTTCGTGATCGAGGCCTTCAAGATCCCCAGCGGCTCGATGATCCCCACCTTGCAGGTCGGCGATCACATCTTCGTCAACAAGTTCAGCTACGGCCCCGCGATCCCGTGGACGAAGACGCGCATCTTCTCGCGGATGCCGCCGGAGCGCGGCGACGTGATGGTGTTCGCGTTCCCCGAGCACCCCGAGCAGGACTTCATCAAGCGCATCGTGGCGATCCCCGGCGACGAGCTCCGCACGAAGGGCGGCCGCCCGGTCATCAACGGCTGGGAGGTGCCGCGCTGCTCGGTCGGCACGTATTCGTACACCGAGTCCGAGCTCCCGCAGACGCGCCACGAGGGCGACCTCTTCGTGGAGTACCTCGGCGACGAGTCGTACCTCACCCTCTACGACAACACCTCCATGGGCGGCCTCGAGGAGCGCGGGCCGTACCACGTGAAGCCCGGCGAGGTGTGGGTCATGGGCGACAACCGCAACAACAGCCACGACTCGCGCATGTGGTGGGGCGGCCAGGGCGGCGGCGTGCCGTTCGACAACATCCGAGGGCGCGCGCTCTTCGTGTGGCTCAGCATGGGCGACGCGGGCGTCGACTGGTCGCGCCTCGGCGCGCCGGTGATGGGTCGGCCGCGCCTCCCGCCCTCGATGAAGCACCTCGAGGCCCCGCTCGAGAAGTGCCTGCGCGAGCGCCCGCCGATCGAGAAGACGACGCCCCCGCCGCCGAAGGCCGCGCCGTGAGGCTCGCGCTCGCCCTCGCGGCGGCGGTCGCGCTCGCGGGGTGCGGCTCGCTCCAGTCGAGCGCGCGCAAAGACCCGATGAAATGCGAGCGCGATCCCGAGTGCACCAAGAAGAACTCGGTGAACGACTGCTCGCGCCAGTGCTCCGACGACCCGGCCTGCGTCGATCGCTGCATGGAGATCCTGCGCGCGACCGGCGGCGCCCAGCGCTGACCAAACCTCGCCTTCGCGGCCTCGCGCGCCGCGGCGGTCAGTTCTCGATGCCCGCGAGGACCTGGCGGGCGTGCGCCTTGGCCGCGGTGTCGCAGCGCGCGCTGCAGCGGTGGAGCTCGTCGACGTAGGCCGAGTCCCGGCGCCCGAAGCGGACGAGGGCCCCGGCGGCGCTGACGCGGAGACGCTCGTCCTTGGCGCCGTCGAACGCCTGCTCGAGCGTGGGCGTCGCGTCGCTCGCGGAGGGCCCGATCTCCCCGAGCGCCTGGGCCGCGTCCGCGCGCACCCAAGCGCGCTGCTTCGGATCCTGGACGACGTCTCGCAGGGTGGGCACCGCCGACTTGCCCGTCGCCACCATGCCCGCGAGCGCGCGCTGGCGGATGGTCTGGGCGCGGAGCGCGTCGTTCGCCTGGGCGGGCAGCGCGCGCGACAGATCCTCGCGCGAGTCGGCGGACATCCGGTGCCCCGTGTCGAGCTTCGGGGTGAGATCGCGGACCAGCGACGCCTTCGCGTCGTCGTCGAGGCCCTTCACCTTCTCGATCGCGGACGCGCGGGTGGAGTCGTCGTCGGAGAGCAGCCGCTCGTCGAGCTTCGCGCACCCCGCGACGAGCGCGACCAGCAGCCACAGCGACAGCCAGGTTCGACGCCCCCTCACGCTCCCAGCGTACACCACGAGCGCCCCCGACCGCCGGGGACCCCGCGGCGACCGCACGGTCTCGATTTTGCTACGAATTTTCACGCCGCCCAGTCACCGGTACGGCAGGGTCGGCGGCGGAGGGAGCACGTGCGCGGCGGCGACGACGATCGCGAGGCCGGCGCGCAGACGCGCCTCGTCTTGGGGCGCAGGCCCGAGCACGAGCTCGACCTCGCCTCCTTCGAGCGAGAGGAACTCGAACGCGCCGAGGGCCACGACGCGCTCGCGCTGCTCGGCGTCGACGATCGCGTCGGCGAGCGCCCCCGACGTGGTCTCGACGAGGTACGCGGCGTCGAACCTGGCGTCGCCGCTGACCCAGCTCGGCGCGCCGAGGAGCCGCGCGAGCCGGGTGAGGACGCCGTTGGGCCAGAGGCAGAGAGTATCCTCCGTGGGATGGATCGCCCGGCCCCGCACGCGCACCTCGAGCGGCGGCGGCGTCCCGTGGCGGTCGAGGTAACGCGAGCCGGCGCGGACGAACGGCCCCGCGTCCACCTCGACGCCTCGACACACGCCGTGGACGCCGTGGAGGCGCCCTCCGCGCCCGAGCTCCTCCGCCGGCTGGTAGACCAGGCGCTCCGCCTCCGCGAACGCGCGGAGCGGGCCCCCGTCGTCGCCGCCGCTCAAAGAGCCAGCTTGAAGTGGATCGCCTTCGGGCGCGTGAGGTGATCGAAGCCGAGGGCGGAGAGGGTCACGCCGCGCCCCGAGTCCTTCACCCCGACCCACGGCAGCGCCGGGTCGAGCGAGTCGCACTTGTTCATGTAGACGGTGCCGGCCTCGAGCCGGGCCGCGAGCCGCGCCGCCCGCTCCCGGTCTTTGGTGTAGACGGCGGCGGTGAGGCCGAGCGACGAGTCGTTCATCCTCGCGATCGCCTCGTCGTCGGAGGCGACCTTGCCGATCGCGACGATGGGCCCGAACGACTCGCGCTGGAAGAGCGCCATGCCCTGGGTGACGCCCTCGACCAACGTGGCCTCGAAGAAGCGCCCCTTGCCCCCCACCGCGGTGGCCTTGCCGCCGGCGACGAGGCGCGCGCCCTTCCGGGTCGCGTCCTCGACGAAGGCCGCGAGCTCGCGCGGGTGGTTCGGCTGGGCGATGGGGCCGAGGCTGGTTTTGTCGTCGAGGGGGTCGCCCATCACGTACGCGCGCACGAGCGGCTCGCACGCGGCGACGAACCTCGCGTAGAGGCTCTCGTGGACGTAGATGCGCTCGACGGCGCAGCAGCTCTGGCCGGCGTTGTAGCAGCAGCCGTCGACGAGCGACTCGGCGGCCTTCTCGACGTCGGAGTCGGCGGCGACGTAGGCGGGATCGTTGCCGCCGAGCTCGAGCCCGACGCCGACGAAGCGGCCGGCGGCGGCGCCCTGGATGCGGTGCCCGCCGAAGACGGAGCCGGTGAAGAGCACGTGGTCGACGCGCGCGTCGCTCACCATCCGTTCGCTCGTCGGGTGGTCGCAGTGGAGCGCCTGGAGCACCCCCGCGGGGGCGCCGGCCTCGGCGAACGCCTTGGCGAAGTGCTCGCCGCAGAGGGGGCTCCTCGGCGAGTGCTTCAGCACCACCGCGTTCCCCGCGAGGATCGCGGGGACGACGGCGTTGACGGCGGTGAGCAGCGGGTAGTTCCACGCCGGGAGGTCGAGGACGACGCCGTGCGGCTCCTTGACGATGCGCCGCTCCATCCCCTCCTTGGGCGGCAGGACGATGTCGGCGAGCGAGGCCTCGGCGATGTCGCACATGTGCGACCACCGGCCCGCCATGCCCGCGACCTCGTTCTTCGCCTGGCGGAGGGGCTTGCCCATCATCCGCGTGACGTCGGCGGCGATCGTGGCCTCCGCCGCCTGCATCTTCTCGAGCGCCTTGCGGCAGAGCGCCACCCGCTCCGCGACCGTCGTCGCCCGGAGCGCGCGGGACGCCTCCCGCGCCTGGTCGAGCACCCGGTCGACCTCGTGGGGCTCGGCGAGGGGGACGGTGCACGCGACGTCGAGGGTGAACGGGTTGTCGATGGTGAGCGTGAGCATGTTCGTCTTCCCTTTCGCCTCGCCCGAGCCCGGCGTGCGAGGCTCAGTCGTCGTCTTCGACCTGGCCGCCCTTCTT
The DNA here is from genome assembly GCA_016794325.1 of Myxococcales bacterium. Lineage (GTDB taxonomy): Bacteria > Myxococcota_A > Polyangia > Polyangiales > Polyangiaceae > SXNL01. The sequence goes on from JAEUKG010000098.1 coordinate 11,780, forward strand.
GAGCGTGCCGCCGGCGGCGGCCAAGAGGTAGGCCTCGATGAAGCCGTCGAGATCGCCGTCGAGCACAGCGTCGACGTTGCCGGTCTCGTGGGCCGTGCGGAGGTCCTTCACCAGCCGATACGGCTGCAGCACGTAGCTTCGGATCTGGTTACCCCACGCGATCTGGCTCTTCGTGGCCTGGTAGGCCGCCGCCGCCTCCTCGCGCTTGCGGACCTCGGCCTCGTACAGCTTGGCCTTGAGCATCTTCAGCGCCATCTGCCGGTTCTGCAGCTGGGAGCGCTCGGCGCGGCACACGATGACGATCCCGCTCGGCAGGTGCTTCATGCGCACCGCGGTCTCGACCTTGTTGACGTTCTGCCCGCCCTTGCCGCCGGCGCGCATCGTCGTGACCTCGAGGTCCTCTTGCTTGACCTGGATGTCGATCTCGTCGTCGATGTCGGCCGTGACCTCGACGGCGGCGAAGGCGGTCTGACGCCGCGCGTTGCCGTCGAACGGAGAGATGCGCACGAGCCGGTGCACGCCGTGCTCGCTCCGGAGGTAGCCGAAGGCGTGGTCGCCGCTCACGGTGAACGAGGCGCCGTCGATGCCGGCCTCGTCGCCCTCCTGGAAGTCGATGAGCTCGGTCTTGTAGCCGCGCTTCTCGCACCACCGCAGGTACATGCGGAGGAGCATCTGCGCCCAGTCTTTGGCGTCGTTGCCGCCGGTGCCCGGGTGGATGCTCACGATCGCCCCCGCGTGGTCCAGCTCGCCCGAGAGCATCCGGGCGAGCTCGGCCTTGCGGACGCGCCGCTCGAGGTCGTCGAGCTGGCCGTTGACCTCGGCGACGACGCCGTCGTCCTTCTCGGAGACGCCGAGCTCGAGGAGCTCCTTGGCGTCGTCGACGTCGCGCGAGAGCTTCTCGGTCTCTTCGACCTTGGCCTCGATCGACGAGCGCTTGCGGGTGACCGCCTGCGCGCGCTTGGCGTCGTCCCAGAACCCCGGCGCCAGGGTCTGCTCGTTGAGCGAGTCGATCTCCCGTTTCAGCTTGGGGAGGTCAAAGATGCCCCCTTAGCGCCATGAGGCGCCTTTGGAGGGTGTCGAGCTTCTCTCGCGATTCGGCGAGCTCCATGGTCTCCGCAATAAACCCGCCGGAGCCCGCGCGGTCAAGGGCGGCGGTGCCCCCAGAAACCTCCGGTGAGCACGTCGAGGAGGGCGTCGGCCTCCGCGACGCGCACGCCGGCGTCCAGCGCCTCGCGGCTCGAAGGGTCGGCGCGCGACGCCTCCCGGGCGTCGATCACCGCCCGCTGCCACGCGAAGAGCGCCTCCAGCACCTGCCCCGCGATCCGCAGCCGGGTGAGCTCCTGATCGTGGCGCATGCGCTCGACGGCCGGCTCCTCGTCGGCGAAGACCAGCCGATCCAGGCGCCAGGTGAGGCGGGCCTCGTACGAGCTCCGTGTACCCTGCATCGAATACGCGCGCGGGGTGTCGTCGCCCACCTCGCCCCCGAGGCTCATGCGATCGTCGACCGACTGCGCGACCCGGAGCCGCGCCTCGGGGAGCGCCGCGCTCCACCGCGCTCGCCGCACGACCGACTCGAGGCGAGCGTCGCTCGCCGGCAGCGAGGCCGCCCGCCACGCCGCGGCGACGACCTCGCGGGCGAGCGCCGGCGTCACGATCGCGCGCCCGGGGGGCGCCGGGGCCGGCGGCGTGACCTCCGGCGACGGCGCTCGACCCCCGACCGACGGGAAGAAGATGCGGTCGGTGGCGACCCCGAGAGCGGCGAAGAGCG
>JAEUKG010000120.1 GCA_016794325.1 Myxococcales bacterium
CCCGCGGCGCCGGCGCGCCAGGAGGTGGGCGTCACGCTGACGATCTTCGCGGGCTTCGCCGGCGCGCCCGCGCGGCCGCCGGAGTTGCCTCGGTTCGCGCCGCTCGACGATGTGTTCGCCGCGTGCCCGGCCGTCCGCGCCGTCGACACCGTCAGGTTGCCGCGGGCCGCGGACGCCACGACGGCGCTGGCGCTGCCCGACGGTGGGCGTGCCGACGCCCGGTGGGAGGACCCGGCGAAGCTTCGCCTCCTGGTCGCGGGCGTGCCGCGGGCCAAGCCGGGCGCGACGTTGACCTACCAGCTGACCGAGGCGGGGCGGACGGTGATGTTCTGGGGCCCGACGGGCGCGCGCGCCGCAGACGCCCCCTGCGCGTACGTCGTCGTCGGCGACGGCACGCGCGACCACTGACGCGCGGCGAGCGACGCTCCGGCGAGCGCTGCGCGCGTTGACCAGCGTGCGCCCAGGGAGCGGCGCTATCCGGCTACCGGGGTGCTCGTGGATCCGCCCTCGTCCAGCGGATCTCCGCCGCCTTCTCGAGGAAGCGACCGTAGGCGTGGGCGCGCTCCTCGATCGCGGCGCGCGCCGCCTTCGGAAGCGCGTGGAAGGGCTCGAGCTCGACGACGACCCGGTCGCGCGCGAGGACGCGGCGGTAGCGCCCGACCACCCGACCGTCCACCACCATCACCGCGTCGAGCATCCCGCCGCCGGCGTTGATCCGCTTCACGTGCGCAGGGTCGAGGAGCGCGCTGCGATCGCGGTACGCGATGAGCATCTCGTCGAACGGAGGGAGGAGGAACACCCCCTCCTTCGCCGTCGCGAGGACGCCCCGACGCGCGCGGAGGTGCGCGCCCTCGCGCGCGAGCGCGTCGCCCGCGGCCTCCGCGCCGCGCCGCGCCTCGCCGATCGGCAGCCCCGACCACCACGCGAAGTCGTGGACCGTCGCCGGACCGCGGCTCGTGAAGTACGTGGCCGCGAGGCGGGCGAGCGCCTCCTCGCGGTCGATCGGCGCGCGCGCCGCCGGCGCCAGCCGCTCGAGCCGGGTGTAGGTGAAGCGCTTGCCGTCGCGGGCCCCGTTGCAGACGAGGCCGTCGATCTCGGCGGCCATCAAGATGTACGCGAGCCTCTGTCCGGACACGGATATGCCGGCGCGCTCGAGCCCCGCCGCCACGTCGTCGCGCGCCACCGGCTCGTCCCCCGCGAGGACGCGCTCCACGAGCAGCTCGCCGGCGCGGCGGAGGGTGCGCTCGTCGAGATCGAGCTGGCCGAGCCTCCGGGAGATGCCCGCGCGCATGCGGGGCGACGTCACCGCGAGGATCGATCGGACGTCGCCGGGCGTGACGAGCTGCCAGGTGAAGCGGAGCGCGTGGATGCGCACCACGTCGCCGCGCGCGATCGAGCGCTCGATCTCGGCGTCGGAGTGGCGGCCGGCGAGGCGGACTCCGAGCGCGAAGCGGACGCCGAGGTAGTCCTGCGCCTGCATCGCGCCCATCCAGGCGACGACGTCGCGAGCCGAGCCGCGGAGCGGCGCCGCCACCCTCTGCGCGGCGAGCCGCTCGCGGGCGATGGGATCCATGACGCGACCCTGTACCACAGGAGGCGCGCGCGCCTGCTCGCGTCCTGCCCGCCCGATCGCCCGTCGCTCCTCGCCGCCGGGGTCGGCACCAACGACGCGCCGCAGCTCTTGCTCGGGAGCGCAACCCGTGCCGGGAGCGAGGCGCGAGCGGCGTGGACGCGGCGCCGATCCACGAGGGCAACGCGGGTTGAGCCGCGCGCTCGAGGGCAGGCACGAATGCTGCGTTCGCGTTGGCCAGTCTCGAAAGGGCGCCGGCCATGAAGGTCCTGACCATCTACGCGCACCACAACCCGCGCTCGTTCTGCCACGCGATCCTGGAGCGGTTCTGCGCGGGCCTCGCCGAGGCCGGGCACGAGAACGAGGTCGTCGACCTCCACGGGATCGGCTTCGACCCGATCCTCAGCGAGCGCGACATGCCGAACTGGATCGACGGGAGCGTCCCCGACGACGTCCTCGAGCGAATGAAGCTCGAGGAGGCGATGAACGCCGCGGCCGGGTCGGCGCCCAAGCGGTGGCTCCTCAAGCGCTGGATCGGCGGGAGGGACGCGCGCGGCATCGCGGAGAAGCTGCACGCGAGCGGCGGGCCCGCCGACGTGGCCGCCCAGCAGGCCAAGGTCGCGAACGCCCAGGCGCTCGTGTTCATCGCTCCGATGTACTTCGTCGGGTTCCCGGCCATGCTCAAGGGCTGGATCGAGCGCGTCTTCTCGCTCGATTTCGCGTTCGGGCTCACCGCCGACGGATGGCGCGGCGACGTCGGTGGGCGCATCCCGCTCTTGAAGCACGACAAGGCGCTCATCATGCAGACGACGATCTTCGACCAGCGCTCGTACGAGGCCGGCCTGAAGGACGCCATCACCGTGCTCGTCGACGAGTTCGCGCTGCGCTTCCCCGGCATCGCGCGGGTCGACCGCGAGTATTTCTACGCGATCCACGGAGCCGACGACGCGAAGCGCACCGCCTACCTCGACCGCGCACAGGCGCTCGGGCGCGACTTCTGATCGCCGTTCGTCTCACGTCGCGCGGCCGCCCTTCGTGCGCGAGATCCGGGCGGACCGTGGAGCGCGTGGCGCGCGCCGCGGGTTGTGGCGCGGCGGTGCGCCCTCGCCTACCCTCGGTCGGGTGAGCGCCGACCCGCGGACCTGGCCGGAGGTCGTCCCGACGTTGCAGAGCGGCGCCGCGGCGCTCGCGTTCCTCGCCGAGGCGCGCGCGGCCTATCCGTCGCTCCTCGCGGGGGCGGGAGCGCCCGTCCTCGACCCCCTCCTCGAGCTCCCGGGGTTCGTGGAGGCCTGGCGCGGCGCGGCGGACCGCGATCTCGCGCGCGACCTCGGCTTTCGCCTCGCGGTCCTCGGACGGATCGCCGACGCCGAGGTCGACCCGGCGACGGTCGCGACCGTCGCCCGCGACCTCGTGAGCGCTCCGTGGATGGACGCGGAGCTCGACGCTGCGGCGCGCGTCTACGGCGAGGCGTGGCGGCCGGCGCTGGCCGCGGCCCTGCTCGACGCCCCGCCGCCCATCCGCGCGGCGCTCGTCCGCCGCGCGCTGCCGGCGGCGACCGAAGCGCTCGTCTCGCTCGCGCTCCGGTCGGACGACGCGCTCGGGCTCCTCGATGCCCTGGACGACGACGGCTGGGCCGCGCTCGAGCGACGCGCGACGACGCTCGCGGCAGGCACCGACGATCCGTGGGTCGCGCGGGGAGCGCTCGCCGTCTTCCTCTGCCTCGCGCGCTCGGGCAGGGCCGCGCCGCCGACCCTCGTCGCGCCGTGGGCGCTCCGGTTCACCAGCGACTTCCCCGAAGAGCCGTCCCCGCTGACGCTCGAAGCGCTCGGGCGCTTGCCCGAGGACGCGCGCGCGACCCTGCTCGCAGGCGCGACGCCTTTCGCGTGGATGTTCGCCTCGACGTCGAGCGATCGGCGCGTCGTCGACGCCGCGGTGCGGGCGCTCGAGGGCGCGGTCGGCGAGCTCGACGTCGCGTGGGCGATCCGCACGTTCGAGCGCTGGGGCGCGCCGGCGCGGCCGGCGCTCGCGTCCTCGAGGGCCGAGGTCGCGCGCCGGATCGAGGAGGCGCTCGACGCGTACGCGGCGCGGGCCCGCGCCCCTCGACGAGCAGGCGACGTCGCGCCGCCCCTGGCGCGCGCGATCGAGGCGGCCCTCGACGCGCTCGACGCCGATCCCGCCGCGTGGCCGCCGCGACGCCTCCAGTTCCCCGTGCTCGCGTTCGGCGAAGCGGAGGAGCCGTCCCCGGACGAGGGGCCGCGCGGGTGCGGTTCTTGGGCGTCGGTGGAGACGTTCGCGTCGTTCGCGCCGCCCGAGATGGTCGCCGGCGAGATCCGGAGGCTCGCGCGCGGTCAGCTCGGGCGCGTTGCTCACGCCGCCCACGACCCCCCGCCGGCGCGCGACCCGAGGACGGCCCGCGTGCTCCTCGCGCTCGCGCGCATGGTGCTGCCCGCGTGGGAGGCCGTGTTCCCCTCCGATCCGCGCGTGCGCGCCGTCATCGACGACGCCGCGGCGATCCTCGGCGGCGGCGCCGCGGCGCGCACCGACGAGCGCCGCGAGCTCCACGAGGAGGCGTACGACGAAGGCGACC
>JAEUKG010000157.1 GCA_016794325.1 Myxococcales bacterium
ATGCCGCACATGCACGGCCTCGGGACGTCGATCGACACGAAGCTCTACAAGGGCGGCGCGGGCGCGGGCGTCGACCTCGGCGCTGCGCCCAAGTGGGACTTCAACACGCAGTACTGGTATCCGATCGACGCGACGGTCGAGAAAGGCGACGTCATCAAGACGCGCTGCGCGTGGAACAACACGACCGATCAGACCGTGAAGTTCGGCGAAAACACCGAAAACGAGATGTGCTACTCGTTCACCTTGTATTACCCGCGGGTGACGCAGGGGATCTGGAACTGGCAGGCTCCGGCCGCCGTCTCCACGTGCCCGTAGCGCCGACTCCGCGGGCCCGCACGGAGCCTTCCGCCTGGAGATTTTCGGAAACAAGACGGGGCTCTCCCCGAACGCGACGCGGACCCTCGAGCGGATCTACCGCCGGCGTGTGCCGAACGACGACATCGCGACCCCAGAGCTGGTGAAGTCGCTCGTCGACGCCTCGGCGGAGACGGGGCGGCAGGTCGGCGCGCTCGTGCATCGGTCGGGCGAGGTGGACTACGTGGTCGTCGGCGACGCGAACAAGCTGATGCTCCCCGACATCGGGCGCCTCCGCGCCGCCGAGGGGCGCTTCCGCGGCTTGCGGCTCGTGCACACTCACGTGCGCGGCGAGCCGCTCTCCCGCGACGACCTCGTCGACCTCGTTCGCCTGCGGCTCGATCTCGTGTGCGCGATCCACCTCACGCCGCGCGGCGAGCCGCGAGGCCTGAGCTACGCCTACAACGTGCCCGACGGCGGCGCGGGCACGGAGCCGTACCGCGCGGTGGGGCCGCTGCCGATGGGGCAGGCGAAGCTCCACGTCGGCCGCCTCATGGCCGATCTCGAGGCCGAGTTCGCCCGCCGGACGCGCGCGCGCGCGGTCCGGGCCAAGGATGGCCGCGCGATCCTCGTCCACGTGGGATCGCGCAGCGATCGCAGCGCGGCGGCGGTGGCGGAGGAGAGCGTCCGCGAGCTGTCGGAGCTCGCGCGCACGGCCGGCGTCGAGGTCGCCGACGTCGTGGTGCAGCTCCGCGACCAGGTCGATCCGCGGCTCGTGCTCGGCAAGGGCAAGCTCGACGACGTGATCCTCCGCGCGATGCAGCTCGACGCCGACGTGCTCGTGTTCGACCGCGAGCTCACCCCGACCCAGGCGTCGTCGATCGCCAAGGCGAGCGACCTCAAGGTCGTCGATCGCACCCAGCTCATCCTCGACATCTTCGCCCAGCGCGCCGAGAGCCACGACGGCAAGCTCCAGGTCGAGCTCGCGCAGCTCAAGTACAACATGCCGCGCCTCGTGATGAAGGACGACTCGCTCTCGCGCCTCACCGGCGGCATCGGCGGGCGCGGCCCCGGCGAGACCAAGCTCGAGATCGGCCGCCGTCGCGCCAAGGAGCGCGTGTCGCACCTCGAGGCCCAGCTCGCGCGGCTCGGGCAGCAGCGCGCCGAGCGTCGGCGCCGCCGCTCGGCGAGCGACGTGCCCACCGTCGCCATCGTCGGCTACACGAACGCCGGCAAATCCACCCTGTTGAACGCGCTCACCGGCGCCGGCGTGCTCGCCGAGGACAAGCTCTTCGCGACCCTCGACACCCGGTCGCGGCGCACCCGCCTGCCGTCCGGGCGCGACGTCGTCTTCACCGACACCGTCGGCTTCATCCGCGATCTGCCGAAGGATCTCTTCGCTGCCTTCCGCGCCACCTTCGAGGAGGCGACGAGCGCGGACCTCATCGTCCACGTCGTGGACGCGGCCGACCCTTCGCGCGGCGATCACATCGAGGCCACCGAGCGCCTGCTCGAGACCCTCGGGATCGACGACATCCCGCGCCTCGTCGTCTACAACAAGCTCGACGCGCTCGACGATCTCGCGAGGCGCGCCGCCGAGCGCGAGGCGCGGGGTGGCGTCGCGGTCGCGGCCACCGACCGCGCGACCCTGCCCGCGCTCCTCGCCCGCATCGACGCCGAGCTCGACGCCATCGACGCCGCCCACGCCGCCGCGCGCGAGCGCGAGGAGCGCGAGGCGCGGGAGGAGCTGTCGTGAGGGGCGCCGTCGGGGCGGTCGCCGCCGCCGTCGCCTCGTTCCTCCTCGCGTGCGGGGGGACGCTGTCGTCCGCCGAGGGGGACTTCAAGGCTGGGCGCTACGCCGAGGCCAAGGAGAAGCTCGTCGAGCTCGAGCCGTCGTACGCGAAGTGGAAGGACGCCCAGCGCGGCGCGGAGTATTGCCTCTACCGGGGGCTCACCCACGCCGCGCTCGGCGATCGCGCCGCCGCCGCGCTCTGGCTCGGCCGGGCGAAGGAGATCACCGACGCGGTCCCCGCCGCCCTGTCCCAGGACGACACCGCGCGCCTCAAGCTCGGCCTGTCGTCGGTCGGCCCCGACGTGGCGCCCCCTCCGTAGCTCGTGCTAAGCCAGCGCGCATGAGCGAAGCGCGCGTCGTTCGGGCACCTCGAGGCAGCGACATCACGTGCAAGGGCTGGGTCCAGGAGGCCGCCTTGCGCATGCTCCACAACAACCTCGACCCCGAGGTCGCCGAGAACCCGGCCGAGCTCGTGGTCTACGGCGGCCGCGGCAAGGCGGCGCGCACCTGGTCCGCCTTCGACGTCATCGTCCGCGAGCTCCGCGAGCTCGCGAACGACGAGACGCTGCTCGTGCAGTCCGGCAAGGCGGTGGGGCGCTTCCGCACCCACCCCGACGCGCCGCGGGTGCTCATCGCGAACTCGAACCTCGTCCCCAAGTGGGCGACGTGGGACGAGTTCCGCCGGCTCGAGGCGATGGGCCTCACCATGTACGGGCAGATGACGGCCGGCTCGTGGATCTACATCGGCACCCAGGGCATCCTCCAGGGCACGTACGAGACCTTCGTCGCCGCGCGCAAGGCGTACAGCGCGCGCACCGGGGTGGAGCACCCGTGGGTGCTCACCGCCGGGCTCGGCGGCATGGGCGGCGCCCAGCCGCTCGCGGCGACGATGGCGGGCATGTGCTGCCTCGCGGTCGAGGTCGACCCGTCGCGCATCCAGAAGCGCCTCGACTCCCGCTACGTCGACGTGCGCGTGGACGATCTCGACGAGGCCCTCGCGCGGATCGAGGCCTCGCGCAAGGAGGGGCGCGCGATCTCGATCGCCCTCTGCGCCAACGCCGGCGAGATCTACCCCGAGCTCGTCCGCCGGAAGATCACGCCCGATCTCGTCACCGAGCAGACGAGCGCCCACGACCCGCTGAACGGCTACATCCCCAGCGGCTTCACCCTCGAGGAGGCGGCGGAGCTCCGCGCCGAGGATCCGGAGGGCTACGTCGAGCGCGCCAAGGGGAGCATGGCCGAGGAGGTCGACGCGATGCTGGCGATGAAGGCCCGCGGCGCCGAGGTCTTCGACTACGGCAACAACATCCGCGCCTGCGCCAAGGAGGCGGGCTGCGCGCGCGCGTTCGACATCCCGGGCTTCGTGCCCGCCTACATCCGCCCGCTCTTCTGCGTCGGCAAGGGCCCGTTCCGGTGGGTGGCGCTCTCGGGCGATCCCGCCGACATCGCCGTCACCGACGAGGCGGTGCTCCAGGTCATCCCCGACGATCCCGATCTCCGCCGGTGGATCGAGCTCGCCAAGGAGCGGGTGAAGTTCCAGGGCCTGCCCTCGCGCATCTGCTGGGTGGGGTATCCCGACCGAGCTAGGGTGGGCCTCGCGTTCAACGAGCTCGTGCGCACCGGCAAGGTCAAGGCCCCGATCGTCATCGGCCGCGATCACCTCGACTGCGGCAGCGTCGCCTCGCCCAACCGCGAGACCGAGGCGATGAAGGACGGCTCGGACGCGATCGCCGATTTCGCGATCCTGAACGCCCTCGTCAACACCGCCTCCGGCGCGAGCTGGGTGAGCTTCCACCACGGCGGCGGGGTGGGGATGGGCATGAGCCTTCACGCCGTCAT
>JAEUKG010000644.1 GCA_016794325.1 Myxococcales bacterium
CGGGGTCGAGCGCCGCGAGCTCGGCGGGACCAGCAGCGAGGTGGAGGCTCGCCCGCTTCTTGGGGCTCGCCTCGGTGAGCACGAGCGCCCCGTCGTCGAAGTCGATCGCCAAGAGCCCGACCTTGCCCGGGATTTTGGCGCCGCGGTCGGCGAGGCGGAAGCGCCCCGAGACCATCAGGTGGATGACGAAGAAGAGCGAGCCCTCGAGCTCGAGCACGACGCGCTTGCCGAGCCGCCGCGTCGCGAGGAGCCTCCGACCGACGGCGGCGGAGAGCGGAGGCGACACCGTCCGGAGCACGAACGGGCTCGCGAGGCGGACGGCCGCGACCGCCTGCCCGCGGAAGCGATCGGCGATGCGGCGCGCGTAGAGATCGACGTCGGGGAGCTCGGGCACGAGCCGAGCTTATCAGCGACGGCGGCGGCGGACGAAGGCGGTGAGGCCGAGCGCGCCGAGGGCGGCGAGGGCCCAGGTGCCGAAGGCCTCGTGGCGCTTGGGGGCGCTCACGCACGACGCGTCGCGGTCCTCGGGCTTGACCTCGTCGGCGTAGTGGAACGCCTGATGCTCGTTGCTCACCGCGACCTGCGACGGGTGCGCCTCGAGCCGGAGATCGCCGGCTTGGAGCGCGTCGACGGGTAGCTGGGCGCGCAGGCGCGTCACCCACACGTCGTTCGTGCTCATGCCGCGGAGGGCCACGTCGAGATCGTCGAGGTGATCGCACTTCGGCGACCCCGAGCTGCCGCTCGACCCCGAGCTGCCGCTCGACCCCGAGCTGCCGCTCGAGCCCGCGTCCTTCTTCGCGCCCGCGTCGGCGCCGGAGTCGCGCCCGGCGTCCGTGACCGCTCCTGCGTCGAGGTCCTCGCCGCCGGCGTCGACGTCGCCGGCGTCGACGTCGCCCGCGTCCTCGTCGCCGGCGTCGAGCGGCCCCGCGTCGACCTTCCCGCTGTCCTGGTCCTGGTCGCCGCCGTCTTTGACGCCGGCGTCGTTCAGCGGACGGTCGGGGCACGGCGTCTGGTTCTGGGCGCCGCCCGAGGAGCTGCTCGAACCGCCCGAGCTGCTCGAGCTCGAGCTGCCGAAGCCGCCCGAGCTCGAGATCCCGCTGTTCGGGTAGAGGCAGACGCCGAGGTAGGCGTTCCACAGGCCGGGGGTGTACGCGCCGGTGCCGTAGGGCCCGCGGCCGCGCCCGACGGGGTTGAAGGACGATCCGTACTGGGATATCTGGGGCTTCGCCGCGTATTCGACGATCCAGCCGCGGCCGTCGCCCGCCGACATCGCCTCCGCCGAGAGCTTGTCGTAGTTCGATTTGTTGGCGACGCGGTCCCACACGAGCCGGTCGTAGTCGAGCTCCACCTCGCGGAAGGGCGCCGCAGGCCGGTAGCGGCCCTCGGCGATCACGTAGAGGGTGACGCCGACGCGGGGCCCGACGCCGGCGGCGACCATCCGCAGCGGGAGCGTGGGGTCGGCGCCCTGGGTGACGACGCGGACCGGCTTCATCGACCGCACGCCGCAGTCGGGGCGGAGGCGGAGGGCGATGAAGTCGAACTTCTCGCGGGTGTAGGCGTCGACGGTCGGCTTGATGTTCTCGGGGATGGTGAAGTCGTGGTCGCGGAGCCACTTGGTGAGCGCGTCGGGATCGTTCGACCGCAGCGTCACCGACTCGTAGGGCCCGACGACCTTCTCGGCGATGACGGTGACGCCGCCGTTGCCGCCCGACTCGGCGCTGCTCGCGGAGTCGGCCGAGCAGCCGGTGAGGCCGCAGCCGAAGCTCCCGCCGTAGGTGGTGGGGGGGATGACGACGGGCTGGGTCGAGGCGTCGAGCGCCTTGAACCACTCGTCGTTCGACGCCTCGATCGTCGTGCCGGGGCGCACCGGGAGCACCCACGCGAACTCGCGCGGATCGCCGGTGTACTTGATCTGATCCCAGAGCACCGTCTGCTGCTTGGAGATCGAGAACGCCATCCGGTGGTCGGTGACCACGGTCTGCTCGGCCGGGGGGATGAAGCACCCGCCGCACGCGTCCGCGTCGCGCGCGTCGGCGAGCGCGAGCGCCACGAGCCCGACCGTCCCAATCGCCGCTCGAATTCTCATCGTGTGCCATCGTATCGCAAAGCGTGTGCCACCCGAGAGCCCCGGCGTGGTATCGGTATTCCTCGTCTTTTCCTAGGTTTCCGCGCGAGTGACGGAGGGAGCTTCGACGATGAGCCCGACATCGATGTCAGGGGGGGGTGGCGAGCGCGCGGTGATCGTCCGGCCCGCGAGGGAGGCCGACGTGCCCGCGCTCGGGCGCCTCGCGGCCGCGCTCGTGGCCTTCCACGTGGCGATCGATCCCTTGCGCTTCATGAACATCGAGAACGCGGAGGTCGGGTACGGGCGGTGGCTCGGCAAGGAGTCGGCCGACCCCGAGGCCCTCGTGCTCGTGGCCGAGCGCGAGGGCGCGGTCGTCGGCTACGCGTACGCGCGGCTCGAGCCGAAGAGCTACAACGAGCTC
>JAEUKG010000646.1 GCA_016794325.1 Myxococcales bacterium
TCCTCACCTCGCCTGCGTCGGTCGACACCGTGACCACGAGGCGCCGGAAGAGGTCCCCGGTCGGGAACGCGTGCCCCACCGCCCGGCGCTCGAACCGGACGACGACCGCCCCGGGCTCGAGCCGCGCCGTGATCCGCGCCGCCGCGCGCACGAGCGCCTCGTCCCTCGACGCCGCGAAGCTGTGGTCGAGGTGGCCGGCCGCGCCCGGCGTCCGCGGCATGTGGCATTGAATGCAGGATACATGCGATACGGACGACGCCGCGTGCTCGCTCGCCGTCCTCTGGAGGAGGCGGCCCGCGGCGAGCCCGTCCGGGTACGGGAACTCGTGGCAGCGCGCGCACGCGCGATCGGCCGCGGACGCGGGGGCGCCGCGGGCCGCCGTCCGGGCGCCGCCGGGGTGGCACGCGACGCACGCGACGCCGAGGTCGGCCTCGGGCGCCCGCGGGGCCGTCGCGTCGGTCAGCGGGGCGTGGCACCCGACGCAGAACGGCATCGGCTCCACGGCGTACGCGCGCTGGAACGTCGAGTGCCGGAAGGCCTGCGCGTGGAGCGAGGCCCGCCACTCGCGCGCGATCGGCGCGTGGCAGCCCTCGCACCCGGTGGTGGACGCGTGCGCGCTCGCGACCGCCGCCGGCGAGCGCGCGGGCGCGACCGCCGCCGGCGCGGCGCAGGCCGCGATCGCGGCGGCCGCGATCGACGCGGAGATCCAGGCGGCGCGTCGCGTGCTCGCTCCCACCCGTGGAGGATAGACGGGTCTCGTGCGAACGTCGCTCCCGGCGCGGCCGCGTGCGCTACGCTGGCCCCATGTCACCGTCGCGCATCGCCCTCCTGCTCTCCGTGACCACCGCCCTCGCGTGCACGAAGAACGAGACCGTCACCGCGGAGGTCCTCCCCCCGCCCAGGGTCGCGCCCGACGCCGGCGAGGTCGCGCCGCCGCCCCCGACCACGACCGCGACGGCGACGGCGACGGCCAAGTCTCCTCCTCGCGAGGAGCCCATCGTCATCGCGCCCCGCGAGGCCGACGCGCTGCCGCTCGGCGCCCTGTGCTCGTCGGGGCCGACCTGCGGCACCAAGGGCAAGGTCGCCGTCCGCGCGTTCGCGCGGCGCGAGGTCTTCGTCCCCGACGCCAAGAAGCCGTGCAAGCCGATCGCGATGACCGACATGAAGCGGATCGCGGACGGCTACGCGATGAGCGCCTGCGTCGCCGGCGAGCAGGTGTACGCGGAGGCCAACTGCATCATGTGCCGCATCCAGAACATGACCGTCGTCGAGGCCCAGGTCGCGGAGCTCACGCCCGCCCAGCTCGACTTCGTCCAGAAGCAGACGGGCCTGGCGGGCGCGGGCAGGCTCGCGACCATCGACGCGTGGGACCGCGCCATCAAGGACGCCCACTCCAAGATCAAGAACTGACCCCGCGAGGGCGGACGCGGGTGGCCCAGCCGAGCGGCCGAGCGGCGACGCGGAGCGCGCGACGACGGCGCGTCCCTGCGAGCGGAGGGAGCGGAGGCGCCGGGGCTCGGCCGAGATCGGCGAGCACGGCGTCGGCGCACGCGATGGCGCTCGCGGCCGCGAGCTCGGTGCCGACGCCGCGCCCTCCGGCGTTGCAGCCGGCGAAATAGAGCCCGCCGACGGGCGCGCGCACGCTCGGGCGGAGGCGGCCCACCTGGTCGGGCGTCTGGCCGGTCGACACCGCGGGCCCGAACTCCTTGCCGATCCAGCGCTCGATGAAGTCGACGCCGAACCGATCGACGAAGACCACGTTGTCCTCCAAGCCGGGGACGACCTCCGCGATCGTGCGCATCATCGCGTCTTCCCAGGCCTTGGGCGGGTCCTTCAGCTCGACGTCGGTGGTGGGAGCGACGGCGCACACGGTGAGGAGCTGGTGGCCGGGCGGCGCGAGCGACGGATCGAAGTTCGTGGGCACCGGGCAGTAGAAGGGCACCACCCGCGGGATCTCGCCCCGCATCACCGCGTCGAACATGTCGCGCATGTCGTGAGCGGTGACGTCGGAGAGGTCGACCCCCTCGCCCACCCCACCCACGATCGACCCCGCGTCGACGAGCTTCTTCTTGAGGCCGATCTTCGCCTGCACCGCGATGTGGGACCCCTTGATCGCGAGCGCGCGGTCGGCGTACGCGGAGGGGAAGTGCTCGGGCCCGACCAGGCCCTTCACCGTCGTCCGCAAGCTCGAGGTCGAGACGACGACGTCGGCCGCGATCACGGTGCCGTCGGACAGCTCCACCCCCCGCGCGCGCCCAGCCTCGACGAGGATCCGGCGCACCGGAGCGCCGGTGCGCACCTCGGCGCCGAGGCCCTCGGCGAGGCGCACGTAGGCGGCGGGGACGGCGATGGCGCCGCCGCGCGGGTACGACAGGGAGTTGTCGAACGCCATGTTGCGGAAGCAGTGGAGCGCCTCGCCGGCCGAGACCTCCCAGTAGGGCAAGATGAAGTAGAGACCGAGGAGGAAGCCGAAGAGGGCGAGGGTGGGCGCGTGGCTCGTGTAGGGCTCCACGAACTCCTCGAGCGTCCGCTGATCCCACTCGGCGACCTCGGCGTCGCTCATCGTCAAGATGTGGGTGAAGAGCCGACCCGCGCGGACCGCGTCGGGCGGCGAGAGCCGGAGCGCGCGCGCGACCTCGAGGGCGAAGCGCGGCACGCGCGCGAGGTGGGCGGGCACGGGGACGCGGTACACGCCCGGGTGGCCGTCGCGCGCGCGGAAGCGGAGCTCCGAGATGTCGTGGGTGCGGCGGAAGTCGATCGCGCTCGGCGCGCCGACCCGGCGCAGGACGTCGCCCAGGGGGCCCCTGGCGCCCCGCGAGAACATGTGGGTCCCGACGTCGACGTGGAAGCCCGCCTTCTCGTAGGAGGAGCACGAGCCGCCGACGCGGCGGTTCTTCTCGAGCAGCGTCACGCGCACGCCGGCGTGCGCGAGGAGCAGCGCGGCGGCGGAGCCCCCGATGCCCGACCCGATGACCACGACGCGCGGCGAGTCCCCCATCGCCGCGAGCGTATCACTGGGCGGCGCCGCGCGCCGCGGTCACCGCGAGAGCGCGCGCCAGGTGTCGAGCGCGGTGAGCGCGAAGAAGCCGACGCTCACCCACGCGTTCACGTCGAAGAAGGCCTTGTCGATCTTCTCGAGGCGACCCCAGCCGACGAGGGCGTGCTCGTAGACGAGCAGCGCCGCGCTCGCGGCGACGCCGACGTAGTAGAGCGGCCCGCACCCGAGCGAGAAGCCCGCGGCCGCGAGCGCGGCGACGGTGCCGACGTGCGCGACCGCCGAGATGACCACCGACGTGCGCGTCCCGAAGCGGGAGGGCACCGAGTAGAGGCCTCGCTTCTTGTCGAACTCCTCGTCCTGGAGCGAGTAGAGGATGTCGAAGCCGAAGAGCCAGGTCATCACGGCCGCCATGAGGAGGACGATCCCCGCGCGGAGCGGCGCCCCCATCGCGATCCACGCGCCCGCCGGCGCGAGCGACAGGGCGACGCCGAGCCAGAGGTGCGCCGCCGAGGTGAAGCGCTTGGCGTAGGAGTAACCGAGCAGCACGGCGAGGGCGATCGGCGAGAGCGCGAGGGTCATCGGGCCCAGGGTCGCGGCGATGGCCACGAACGCGAGCCCGGACAGGGCGGCGAGGCCGAGGGCCTCCGCCGGCTTCACCTCGCCGCTCGGGACGTGGCGCGACTTGGTCCGGGGGTTCTCGGCGTCGATCTTGCGGTCGGCCCAGCGGTTGAACGCCATCGCGCTCGTCCGCGCGGTGACCATGCAGCCGAGGAGCGCGAGCACGCGCAGCGGGGTGAGCGGCTGGTGGGGCCCGCGGAGCGAGAGCGCGACCGCGGAGGCGGCGAACGGCAGCGCGAAGACGGTGTGCGAGAGCGCCACCATCCCCGCCCACGCGCGAATCTTGTAGACTGCACCTTTCATGAGGGCTCCGTTCCCGGGATCCAACGCCGCTCGGGCGCGGAGAGGAAAGACGCGGCCGGGTCGGCGCCCGGGGCGCCGGGCGCGACGACGAGGCCAGGACGAGCGCCGGCGGCGATGCGCCCGAGGTGGAGGCGCCCGAGGGCGCGCGCGCCGTTCCACGTCGCCATCCGGAGGGCGTCGGCGGCGCCGATGCCGGTCGAGGCGAGGAGGCGCGCGTCGTCGAGCACGTCGAGCGAGCCGGCCGAGGCGAGCGAGTCGGTGCCGAGCGCCGGCTCGAGGCCGAGGGCGAGCATCGCCGCGGCGTCGGGGAGGCGCCCCTCGATGTGGACGTTCGAGCGCGGGCAGAGCACGACCTTGGAGCCGGCGTCGCGCGCGCGCGCGAGCTCGTCGGGCCGAGCGTCGGTCATGTGGACGAGGAGCACGTCGGGGCCGAGGACGCCGAGCCGCGCGGCGTAGTCGAAGAGCGGCTCGCGGGGGAAGAACTGCTCGGCGCGCGGGATGCGCACCCGCTCCTCGAACCAACCGGGGACCGGCCCCTCGGCGCGCTCGATCGCGAGGCGCTCGGCGGGGTGCTCCGCCATGTGGATCGACGTGACGAGGCCGCGCTCGCGCGCGAAGGAGAGCAGCGCGCGGACGCCGGAGGGGTGCGTGGTGTAGAGGGTGTGTGGCGCCGGCGCGCGCGCGAGGCGGTCGCCCGGCGCGCGGAACGACGCGAGCATCGACGTCACGCGCTCGAGGAGCGGGCCCTCGAGGAGCCCGAAGACCTCGTGGAACACCGAGCCCGCGAGGCCGCGCGCGACGAGCGCGGCCTCGGCGGCGAGCGCGTTCGACACCTCCCCCACCCCGGCCGTGCACGACGCGTCGAGGGCGTCGAGCGCGACGCCGAGGCCCGCCTCCACCGCGCTCTCGCTCTCTTCGGAGCGGAGCGTGACGAGGCGATCGACCCAGCCGACGAAGCCGCCGCCGCCGGGGACGAGCCCGTGCATCCACGAGAGCTCGAGGTGCGTGTGCGCGTTGACGAGCCCGGGGGCGAGCACGCCGTGCACGACCTCCACCGGGAGCCCCGCGTGGCGCGGCAGGACCGCGCCCGCGCGCCCGACGTCGACGACGCCCCCCGCGTCGCCGAGCACCACCGCGCCGTCGAGGATCGCCGGCCCCTCTTGGGGCAGGACCGCCGAAGCGTGGACGATGCGCGATGGCCGCATGCGGCGCTCCTACCTCACCGGGGCTCGGTGAGCCACTCGTAGCGGACGTTGCGGCGTGCGGCGCGGAAGCCGGCGTCGTGGATGCGCTGCTCCATCCCCGTCGCGTCCATGCGGAACGTCGTCCCTGCGCTCGACACCACGTTCTCCTCGAACATGACGCTGCCGAGATCGTCGGCCCCGAAGCGGAGGGCGACCTGGCCCACCGCCGGCCCCTGGGTGACCCACGACGAGCCGACGTGCTCGACGTTGTCGAGCACGAGCCGCGCGATGGCCTGGGTGCGGAGGTAGAGGAGCGTGCCGGTGTCGCCGGGGCGCACCCGCGTCCCCTCTTCGTACTGGAAGTCCCAGCAGAAGAAGGCGGTGAAGCCGCCGGTCTCGTCCTGGAGCCCTCGCAGCTTGAGGAGGTGGAGGATGCGGTCCTCGTCGTCGTCGGTCGTGCCGTACATCATCGTGCAGCTCGAGCGCAGACCGAGCTGGTGCGCCGACCTCATGACGCCCAGCCACTCGGCGCTCGTGCACTTGGCCTTGGCGATCTTCTTGCGGACGCGATCGACGAGGATCTCGGCGCCTCCGCCGGGCACCGAGTCGAGGCCCGCGGCCCGGAGGCGCTCGAGCACCCGCGGGACGGTGAGGCCCGAGAGCTGCGACAGGAAGAGGATCTCCTCGGGCGACAGCGCGTGGAGCCCGAGCGCGAACTCCGATTTGATCCAGCGGAAGAGGTCCTCGTACCACTCGAGCGGGAGCTCGGGGTTGAGGCCGCCCTGGAGGAGGATCTGCACGCCGCCGGCGCGGACGACCTCCGAGAGCTTCTCCGCGAGCTGGGCCCGCGACAGCACGTACCCCTCGGCGTGCCCCACCGGCCGGTAGAACGCGCAGAAGCGGCAGCTCGTGGTGCAGACGTTGGTGTAGTTGACGTTGCGATCGACGATGTAGGTGACGACGTCGCTCGGGTGGCGGCGCTTGCGCGCCTCGTCCGCGCACGCGCCGAGATCGAAGAGGCTCGCCTCGCGGTAGAGGCGGAGCGCCTCGTCGCCGCTCAAGCGGTCGCCGTCGAACGCGCGCGCGAGGAGGCCGTCGAGCGAGGGGGGCCGCGCCGCCGGCGCCGCCGCGACGTCGGCGAGCTTCACCTCGGCGCGCGGGAGGAGCCCCGCCGCGTGAGCCTCGTCGTAGAAGCGCGCGAGCCCGGCGAGCTCGGCCTCCCCGAGCTCGTACCGGATCGACTCGTTCAGGTAGGTGACGAGGGCGTCCTCGGCGAGGCCGGTCGCCTGCGCGTGCTCGCGCGCGAGCGACGGGCGCGCGTCCTTCCCGCGGTCGCGGGCGCCGCGGAGCATCGCGAGCGACCCCTCGGAGACCGTCCCCGGCCGCGCGAACCACGCCGCGAACACGAACGGCAGCCCGGTCCACTCCATCCACGCCGAGGCGAGGTCGAGGACATGCGTGTATTTTGCACGCGCTTGGAGGGCCGGGTCGCCGATGACCACCGCCCCCGTCCGGCCCTCGGCCGCGGCGAGGGCCTCGGCCGCGGGGAGGCCGACGAAGCGCGGCGACAGGCCCATCCGGCGGAGGAGCAGCCGCGCCAAGACCACGGACGTGCGCGACGAGAGATCGAGCGCCACCGTGTCGAGGTCGGCGAGCGGCGCCTCGGACACGAGGAGCACGCTCCCCACCGGGCCCCGCGAGCCGATCGCGGCGACCGGCAAGAGGTCGAGCCCCCCGAGATCGGCGGCCGCGGCCACCGGCAGGAGCGCGCAGTCGGCCTCGTCTTCGGCGATCTCCCGCGCGACCTCGCTCGGCAGCCCGCGGGTGAGCGCGACGCGAGGGTCGTCGGCGAGCGCGGAGAAGAGCGGCCGGGCGTTGAGGTAGTCGACGACGCTCACCCGGAGCGGCTGGGTGGCGGTGCCCTTCGCGTCGCTCATCCGAGCACCTCCAGCCGATGCCGCGCCGCGCGCTCGCGGGGCTTGAGCGCCGCCTCGGGGGCGTCGGCCCGCGGGTACTCGCGCACCACGCCGTAGAGCGTGTCGCGCTCGACCGGCTGCCGCCCCGCCTCGCGGATGAGGCGGACGAGCTCGTGGGTGGTGAGGGCGTCGGGCGCGGTGCGGCCCGCCGCTTTGTAGATCGTCTCGTGCACGATGGTGCCGTCGACGTCGTCGGCGCCGAACGACAGCGCGACCTGCGCCACGTCGGGCCCGAGGCTCACCCAATACGCCTTCACGTGGTCGAAGTTGTCGAGGACGAGGCGCGAGACCGCGAGGGTGCGCAGGTCGTCCATCGCCGTCGGCGCCGGGAGCTTCTTCATCCCGTTGCCGTCGGGGTGGAAGGCGAGCGGGATGAACGCCTGGAAGCCGCCGGTCTCGTCTTGGAGCGCCCGCAGGCGCATCATGTGATCGACCCGGTGGGCGAACGTCTCCACGTGCCCGTAGAGCATGGTGGCGTTGGAGCGCATCCCCATCCGGTGCGCCACCCGGTGCACCTCGAGCCACTCGTCGGCGGTCGCCTTGTCGGCGGAGATCCGCTGGCGCACCTCGGGGTGGAAGATCTCGGCGCCGCCGCCGGGCAGGCTGTCGAGCCCCGCGGCCCGCAGCCGCTCGAGCACGTCCTCGTACGTCATGCCGTAGTGCCGGGCGAAGAAGTGGATCTCGACGCCGGTGAAACACTTCAGGTGGATCGAGGGCAGGATGCGCTTGAACCCCCGAAGGAGGTCCTCGTAGTACGAGAACGGCAGCCCCGGGTGCAGGCCGTTGACGACGTGCACCTCGGTCGGCGGGTCGGAGAGGCGCTCCTCGAGCTTCGCCCAGGCCTCCTCGAGGCGCATCGTCTGGGCGCCGGGCATCCCCTCCTCGAGCTTGGCGAACGAGCAGAAGAGGCACGAGGCCACGCACACGTTCGTGACCTCGACCCGCAGGTTCTTGTTGAAGTAGGTGCGATCCCCGTGCCGCCGCTCGCGCACGGCGTTCGCCAAGGCCCCGACCCGGAGCACGTCCTTTTCGGCGAAGAGCGCGAGGGCGTCGGCCTCGTCGAGCCGCGCGCCTGCCCGCACCTTCTCTGCGATCGCCTCGAAGCTCATCGCGCCGCTCCCTGGGTCTCGAACGAGACCTCTCGCCCCGACGCGGCCAAGACCCGCGCCATGTCCTTCTGCTTCAGGAGGGCGAGGCTGACCATGCCCTCGCCCTTGACCTTCTTCCGCTCGTCGTCCGCGATCGCGAGGCCGCGCTTGTTGGCGGTGGCCCCCACGAGCTCGCTCGCGCCGAAGGCGAGCGCGACCTCGGCGATCTCGAGCCCGGCGCTCGCGAAGTCGACCGCCACCCGCGCCCCCGGCGCGCCGAGGATCCGCGCGAGCGCGACCTCGCGCAAGAGCGACAGGCCGTCTTGCCCGGCGCGCCCGAGCACCACGAGCGGAGCCTCGCCCGCGCGCGCCGCTCCGCCGTGCACGCGGACCGTGGGGCCGACCTCGCGCGCGCGGATCGCGTCGGCGAAGGCGCCGAGGGCGAACAGGTCCGCGGCCGCGAGCGTCGGCTCGGCCGCCCGGACGGCCGCGGTGTCGCCCGCGGCGCGTGCCTCGAAGAGCGCGGAG
>JAEUKG010000228.1 GCA_016794325.1 Myxococcales bacterium
AATTTCATCGGGCAAGTCTGTCACATCGAGGCTGCGCAAAAGGGCGGTGAGCGATTCAACGACGCAATGAGCGACGAGGACCGTCGCGCGTTCGAGAATCTGATGCTCATGTGTTACGAGCATCACGTCGCGACGGATGACGTCGACAAATATCCCGTCGCCACCCTGCGCAAGTTCAAGGCCGACCACGAGAGACGCTTCTCCAGTCCCGAGCGTGCGATTCTGGCGACGTTGAAAGACTGGACGACTGCGGAAACGCCCCAGCCGCCCAAGAACCTGCGCAGGGCAAATCGGGTTCTGAATTGGAAGAATGGCACGGACGAACTAGCCGAGATGGTCCAAAGCCTCGGCGAGTACATCAACACCTTCGGCCGTGTTCCGATGTCCGTTCGCAGCTTTCTTGGGAAAGTGGCGGAGCGTGCCCACCGACTCGGGAAGTCGCCGGCTGTCTCGACACTACGTGGCGTGCGAGTGGCGTGTTCCGACCTTGAGGCTGCATTTCAGATGAGCCCTGAGACCGTTGCCCGCCAAGCGGAGCAACTGGCGATGTACGAGCTGGGCGGGATCGACAGTCTCGACATTGACGGCCGCGCAGCTCCAGCCGTCCTGATTCGAGAACGCGACGGCTGGTCAATTTGGAGAGAGCTTGCGAAGTTCTGTGCAAGCGAGCCGGTGCCTATGGAGGCATTCACGGAGGAACTCGACTTCTCGTCACTGGATGAATAGCAGCCCCGATCGCGCGATTCCCGCCGTGCAGTCGGCCTTCACCGTCGCTGTGCGTACGTTGCTAGTCGTCACCGAGGAGTCTTTGCCACGCGGTGACACGATGGCCATTCGCTTCGCCGTTGTCGCTGAGGGCGTCACGGAGTAGATCGATGATCACCATCGCGCCGGCAGCATCACCTTGCTCTACGGCGGCGCGGATCCGAGCGAAGAGATCCTCCAGTTCCGCCGCGCGAATCGACGCACTACGATCATCAACGCCGGCCCTACGGATCGTTTCGTCAACCGGGACACTCGACGCTGACGTCATCTGCGCGGCATCGTTCGTCGAACGAGCGCCCTTCAAGGTTTCAAATCCCGCCTCCCCGACCCAGGTCTCGCTCGTCTCGCTCCGCTCCGACTCGGCGTGGTCGAGATCTTGCCGTGGGGCGAGCGGCCCTTCGCGGCGGGCGATCGCGCCCGCGCCGGCAGGGCGCGCCCCGCTCGCGCCCGGCGGGCGGCTCGCCGACGCGCGCGGCTCCCGCGGAAAACAGGCGGTCTCGCTCGCGATGGCCGGTGGCCCGTTCGGTGCAACGACCGTAGCGCGATGACCAAGGTGACGCGGATGCGGCTCGGGTGGGGCGTGGTGACGTTGGCGTTCGGCGCGGCGGGGTGGGCGTGCAGCGGCGCCCCGGACGCGCCGATCCCCTCGGAGGCGGCGACGCCGACGCACGAGGCCAGCCCGAGCGCCGCGCCCGACGCGGGGATCGACGACGCCGGCGGCGCGCCTCACGACGCGAGCGGGCGGGGTGACGCGAGCGCCGCGCGCGACGCGGGGATCCCCGCCTCCCATCCCCAGGTCGTGCGCGCGACCGGCAGCGTCGTCGCCAGCCCGAAGGTCCTCGCGATGACCTTCAAGGACGACCCGCTGCAAGCGCAGATCGACTCCTTCACCGCGAAGATGGCGACCAGCGGGTACTGGTCGCAGACGACGTCCGAATACGGCGTCGGCCCGCTCGTCGCGCGCCCCGCCTACCACTCCGACAAAGTCGGGCTCCTGAGCGGCTCCGACAGCGCCGTCGAGACGTGGCTCCGTGATCTGCTCACGAGCAACGCCGTCGGCGCGCCCGATCCGAGCACGCTGTACGCCGTGTACCTGACCCGCGCGAACACCGGCAGCGCCCTCTCGAGCGCGAGCTGCGGCGCCTATACCGGATATCACAGCGAGCTCGCCGTCGCCGGGACCCGCATCGGCTACGCCGTCATCCCCCGATGCGACGTCCCCGGCGAGAGCGCGATCGACACCTTGACCACGCTCGCGAGCAAGCAACACGTCCACTGGGCGACGAACCCGTTCCCGAAGACCGCCCCCGCGTACGCCGACGTCGACTCCGCCCACGCGATCTGGAAGCGCCTCTACGGCGCCGAGGTCGGCGACATGTGCTTGCACCCGTACGTGGCCCCGGCCAAGCCCGCGGGCCTGGGCTTCGCGGCGCAACGAACGTGGTCGAACCAAGCCGCTGCGGCCGGGCACCACCCGTGCGTGCCCAGCGCCGAGGTGTTCTTCGCAGCAGCGCCCGTCCTCCCGGAGTCGCTCCCTATCCCCGGGAGCCTCTACGACACGAGGGGCGTACGGGTGGCGGTCGGGGCGTCGAAGACCATCCCCGTCGTGGTCCACGCCGACGGCGCGATGGGGCCCGTCGATCTCCAGGTGCTCGACGTCGGGCTGCACTACCACGACCGCGCCGAGTTCACGTACGCGCTCGGCAAGACCTCCGCGATGCCCGGCGAGACCGTCCAGCTCACCATCACCGGCTTCGCGCCAGCGACGAAGGGCAAGGGCTTCGTCGTCGTCGCCAAGAGCGGCGCGCGATCGTGGGCGTTTCCGGCCGCGGCCGAGAACTGAGGAGGCGTCCAGGGTTCGCCGCTGGGCGCCGACTCCGGCGCGACGGAGTCGCGCACGAGCGCTCGTCGACGTCGCGGCGCGGAGCCTGCCTCCGGGAGGCGAGTGGTACGCGAGTTGCTGATGACTCGCCGCCATGCGCTTCTCCCCCTTGTTTCTTCGCTTTTCAGGTCCGCGGGCCCCTGGCATCCGCGTCATGTCGGCTTTGGTCGGACTCGGGCTCGTCGCCTCGGCGCCCCTCCGCGACGCGAGCGCGTGCGGCGGCTGCTTCGTCCCGCAGGATCAAGGGGGCTCCGTCGTCACCGAGCACCGCATGGCGCTCTCGGTCTCCCAAGATCAGACCGTGCTCTGGGATCAGATCCGCTACCAGGGGGATCCCAAAGAGTTCGCGTGGATCCTCCCCGTGCGGCCGGGGACGCGCGTGGAGGTCGGCCAAGGCGAGTGGATCGGCGCGCTCGAGGCCGCGACGCGCCCCACCGTGGTCCCGCCGCCGGGCCAAGCCGCCCGCCCGCGGACGAGCGGCGGCGTCGGGCGGTCGTACCGCGGCGCCGGGTGCGCGCTCGCGGGCTGCTCCGCGGAGGAGCAGAGCTACGCCGCCGAGGAGGACGGGACCCCCTCCGCCGCCGGCGCGAGCGAGACCGAAGCCCCGCTGCCTCCCCCCGTCTCCGTGCTCGCCGAAGACGTCGCGGGCCCGTACGAGACCGCGATCGTGAAGAGCGACGATCCCGCCGCGCTCACGGAGTGGCTCGCGGCCCACGAATACAAGGTGCCCGAGGCGATGGGGCCGGTGCTCGCCGACTACGTCCGCGACGGCTTCGACTTCGTCGCGATTCGGCTGCGGCCCGGCGCCGGCGTCCGCGCGATGCAGCCCGTCCGCATCGTGACGCCGGGTGCCGACGCGCGCTTGCCGCTGCGCATGGTCGCCGCCGGGACCGGCGCCAAGGTGAGCCTCTTGCTCTTCGTCGTCGCCGAAGGTCGCTACCGGCCGACCAGCTACCCGGAGGGCCGCGTCGACCTGTCCGCGCTCGCGTGGAACCAGGCCACGAGCCGCTCGAACTTGAGCGAGCTCACCCAGGCGGCGCTCGAGCGCGGCGACGGTCGATCGTGGATCACCGAATACGCCGGCAAGCCGGGCGTCGCGGGGCCGTCGGGTCAGGCGAGCTTCATGCCGAACCTCTTCGACCTCTACCAAGCGGCGTGCTCGAAGACCGGCGTCGCGCCCGAGCCGACCGACGGTGGGCCGAGCGACGCGGCGCCGACCGACGCGGCGGTGAGCGACGCCGGCGCGAACGACGCGAAGGTGCATGATGCACGTTTGCCGCCGTGGTGCGACGACCTCGCCGTCGCCACCGCGCGCATGCACCCCGAGGACGTCTGGGTCACGCGCCTGCGCGCGAACCTCCCCTCGAACGCCCTCGAGCGCGACCTCGTCCTCGGCGCGGCCGACCAGATCCCGGTCTCGAACGTCCTCTTCGCGCCCGCCCCGCCGAAGGCTCCGGGGGCGCGGGTCGCGTCCGAGTCGCCTCGCGCGGCGGGCAGCGTGGCGGTGCTGGCCGCGACCGCGATCGCGCTGTCGGTCGTGCTCCGGCGGAGGCGAGCCCGAGCTCAGCCCTCGCGCGAAGGAGGAAGGATCGGCGCCCCGAGAGCGTAGAATCGACCGCGTGACGTATCGCCAGCCGTCCCCTCCCCCGACGCCGTCGACCGACGAGATCTTCGCCCAGTTCGAGGGGATCTTCCAAGAGCTCCTCGGACCGGCGACCGGCGACCGCGCGGTGGCGTACGTCCCCAGCGCCAAGAAGGCCTCGCGCGGGGGGCGCGCGACGGTGAAGGTGGAGCGCTTCCGCGCGTGCGATAGGTGCACTATGCATGGATGCGCCGACTGCGACTACCGCGGCGGCCGGTCCGAGACCGCCAAGCTGGCGATCGAGCTGCCGCCCGACGTCCCCGAGGGCCACCAGGTGATCCTCGCCGGCGAGGGCGATCCCGGCGTCGGCGGCAAGCTCGGCAAGCTCGTCGTCGTCGTGACGCACGACCCCGTGCGAGCGGCGGCGCTCGAGGCGCGCGACGCGAGCTACCTCGCGCGCTGCAAAGAGGCGATCGCGCAGGCGCGCGCGACGCGGGTCGCGGCGCGACGGCGCACGAGGACGACGCTCCTCGGGGTCGGCATCGCGGCGGCGGCGATCGCGGCCATCGTCGGGATCGCGCACCTCTCGAAGGGGGTGGTGGGGGACGGCTGCCGGTATTCGGCCGATTGCCGGAGCGGGCAGTGCCTCATGCACGACCTCGGCGCGGGGGGCGTCTGCACGACCTCGTGCTCGACGAACGACGACTGCCCCGGCGCGATGAAGTGCGCGAGCGTCCACCAGACCGCGGGCCCGTTCGACGTCCACGCGGGCGCTCCCAACGCTCGCGCCTGCTCGCGCTGACGGCATCGCGGCGGGGCGCTCCCGAGGGCCGCGCGACCGAAGGGCGGGCCGCAAGCCCCGAGCCCATCGGCGCGACGCGCCGAGCGAATCGAGGCGACGCGCCGCGGACGCGGTTTGGTATCCTCGCCCGCATGGGCGCCCCCGAAGCGTACGTCCGCGAGGTCCGGAGCGAGCTCGGCCTCCACCCGACCTGGTTCCCGACCGATCCGGTCGCCCTCGGCGACTTCGGTCGGATGAGGGGCGGCCGGCTGATCCGCGAGGGCAACCTCGAAGATCTCGGCATCTCCTTCACCCCTCGCGTCCACGCGCGGGGGAGCGGCTTCCGCAAGAGCAAAGGGGTCACGATGGCGCTGCAGGGCGGCGCGCGCGGCGAGTCCGATCTCGTCGACGCCTCGGCGGGCATCGAGCTCGTCCTCGTGCGCGAGCACGCGTGGGTGATGGTGTGCAAAGACGACCAGCTCTGCGAGATCGACGACCTCTTCGACGTGAAGAACGCCATCCTCGCGGCGCGGCGAACGCAGAGCGGGCAGTGGGACGACGCCTTCGTGGTGGTGACGGCGCTGCGACGCGTGCGCGCGCTCACCGTCATCATCGCCCGAAGCGCGGGCGCGCGCGCGATGGCCGTCGCCGAGGGGTCGGTGGCCGAACCGACCGACATTCTCCTGTCCGCCGATCTGCGGCTCACGCACTCGGCCAGCGACATGCTCGTGATCCGCGAGGCTTCGCGCGAGACCACCCCGCTCTACGACGTTCGGAGGATCAGACGCGGAATCTTCCGGGACGGTTTGGTCCCCATGAACGCCGGCGGGACCGAAGACTGGGGCCTGCCCCTCGTCACCGACGCCCGCGAGCTCGCGGGAGAGGCCGGCGAACCCGTCGACTGGCCCCCCTCGCGTCAAGAGCCCGAGGGCCGAGGATAGGTTTACTTGCGGCGGGCGCGGCGGCTGCCGCCGCGCCGAGCCAGTCGGTTCGCGCGCGCCGCGTACTCGGCGAACGCGTGGGGTGGACTCCGGTCGGCGAACGCACCGAGCTCACGCGTCGCGACGCTGAGCAGGCCGCGAACGTCGTCGGCGTCGGCGCCCGTCTCTCGGCCCTCCCACGCCCGCGCGAGCGCGTCGAGGCCGACGACCGCCGTCGCGTAGTCCATCAACGCGGCTTCGGAGAGGGTCAGGGAGCGGTCAGCGTGCTCGTAGGCCGACCTCCAGCGCTTCTTCCGCGCGTCGACCACCGCGACGACGCGATGGGCGAAGGCGAGCATGGCTCCCACGCGCGTGTCTCCTCCGGCCGCGATCGGCTCGTAGTGGGCGATGGCCTCTTCCGCGGCGGCGGCGGCGCGGTCGTATTTCCCGCGTCGGAGGAGGAGATCCGACAGCCCGCGCGACGCCGCGGCGAGGTGCCAGGCGTAGGCTCGGCGCCCCTCGGCGTGGACCATCTCCCGAAAGACCTCGACCGACTCCTCGTACGACCCGATCGCTCGGTCGAGCGACGCCGCGGTGTCGTCGAGCGGCGGATACTGGGTCCCCGGCACGCCTCCGTAGAACGTCTTTCCGGCGGGTAGGAGCGACTTCACGAGCCCATCGGAGGCGTCGCGCTTCTCGAGCCTCGCGACCTTGACCGCGGAGCGTGAGGTGAGCTTCTCCAGCACGCGGAGCTCGCTCGGCGCCAGGACGTCCGAGAAGCACGCCCGCCAATGAGCGGCGTTCTTTCGCTCGGTCGCCTTGGTCTCCGTACCCAGACCTCGCGCGATGATCTGCACGACCGCTCCGGTGACGCCGCGAGCGAAGGGGTACGCGAGCGCGATTTCGTGGTCGGCATAGACGACCGGCGCCCTTGCTCCCCGCCGGGGCACGCCACGCCGAACGTCCCAGCAGACCGCGTCCCCGGCGAGCTCGTGGCAGAACGGAATGAGCCCCGGGCGAAACCACGCTTGGTCGTGCGCGCGCACTTCGCTCGGGTCGAGGAGCTCGATGCCGCCGCCACCGAAGAAGCGGTCGCCGGTGCGCTTGGAGAGCTCCCGGTAGGCCGCGTGGACGCGCATGTACGACTCGGCCTCGAGCTCTCCGACGAGCGCGGCGATCCGCGCCGTTTCGTTGGTCGTCATCGCCAGCTTTGCCTCCTGAGCCAGCGTATCGACAGGCGCGGTCGAGACGAAGCCCGTCCGGGGCGGTTCATCGAATGCTCATCGTCCGGCCCCGGCGGTCAGCTCCGCAAGGTGCTGGCGTCGATGACGAACCGGTAGCGCACGTCGGAGCGTCCCATGCGCTCGTAGGCCTCGTTGATCTTCGAGGCGGCGATGACCTCGACGTCGGCGACGATGCCCTTTTCGCCACAGAAATCGAGCATCTCCTGGGTCTCGGCGACGCCGCCGATGAGCGACCCCACGAGGCGTCGATTCCCCATGATGAGCGAGCCCGCGCTGACCGGCGTCGCGGTCGGAGGCACGCCGACGATGGCCATCACCCCGTACGGGCGGAGGAGCCGCAGGTAGTCGTCGTAGGCGTGAGGCGCCGAGACGGTGTCGACGATGAGGTCGAAGCTCTTGGCGAGCTTGGTGAACGTCGCCTCGTCGCGAGTGAGCGCGAACGCCTTGGCCCCGAGGCGCGCCGCGTCCTTGGCCTTGGACTCGGAGGTGCTGAGCATCGTGACCTCGGCGCCCATCGCCGCCGCGAGCTTCACCGCCATGTGCCCGAGCCCGCCGAGGCCGACGACGGCGACCCGGTCGCCCGGCTTGCATCCCCACTGCCGGAGCGGCGAGAAGGTGGTGATGCCCGCGCACAGGAGCGGGGCCGCGCCCGCGGGGTCGAGCGACTCGGGGACGCGGAGCACGAACGCCTCGTTCACCACGACGTGGGTGGAGTAGCCGCCGTACGTCGGCGTCGTGCGATCCATCTCCGTGCCGTTGTACGTCCACGCGCAGTCCTTCTCGCAGAACTGCTCGTGGTGGTCGCGGCACGGCGAGCACTCGCGACACGAGTCGACCATGCACCCGACGCCGACGAGATCGCCGACGCGATGCCGGGTGACACGTTCGCCCACGCGCGTGACACGCCCCAGGATCTCGTGGCCCGGCACCATCGGGTAGGTCGAGTTGTTCCACTCGCCGCGGGCCTGGTGGACGTCCGAGTGGCAGATGCCGCAGTAGAGGACGTCGATGGCGACGTCGAACGGTCGGGGATCGCGGCGCTCGATGACGTAGGGCTCGAGCGGCCGACCTTCGGAGACGACGGCGTAGGCGTGGGCCTTCATGCGCGCCACTATAGCCCCGTCGTCGCTCGCTCGAGTGAGGTAGTCTCTCGGCCGTGCGACTCTTCCCGCCGCGCCCGCGTGGGCTCAAAGGACGAACGGCAGAGCTGTCGACCCTGACCCGCACCGTCGAGAGCGCCGCCCCCGCGAGGATCGCGCTCGTCGGCGGCGGCGGCAGCGGGAAGTCCATGCTCGCGGCCGCCCTCGCCCATCGACTCTCGCCGAAGTTCGGCGGCCGACTCGACTGGTTCCGCGTCGGCGCCTGGGATTTCCGCACCCTCGTCGAGATGCTCGCGCTGCGCTGGGGCACGACCCGCGAGCGGCGCGCGGTGGTGCCCGCCCTCCGTGAGGTGCTCGACCGCGAGGAGCGGCTCGTCGTCCTCGACAACCACGAAGACGACTCGGCGACGGCGGCGCTCCTGGACGCCCTGTCGGGGACGCGCGCGACGTTCGTGATCACCGCCCGGCGGTGCCTCCTGTCGGGCGTGCTCCTCTTCCCCGTCACCGCGCCGCTCGTGACGTCGCAAGCCGCCGCCTTCCCGCGCGTGGCCGCGCTCACCCGTCGCCTCCGGTGGAACCCGCTCGCGCTCGACGTCGCCGACGCCATCGTCGCCTCCAGGGACGCGACCGTCCCCGCGCTCGACCGATACCTGGCCGAGCACGGCATCGACGAGGTCCGCGTCATCGACCACGAGGACGACCTGCCGGAGGTCGCGCTCCTCGTCGGCTGGGCGTGGTCGCGCCTGCGCGCCCCGAGCCGCCGCATGCTCGGCGTCCTCGCGCACCTCGAGGGCGACCACGCCGACCTCGCGTCGGTGGGCGCCCTCGCCGGAGTCCCGCCCGCGGGTCGCGAGGCCGCGATGCGCGCGCTCGCGCGCTATCACCTCGTGCAGGAGACGTGGCCCGGCCGCTTCACCCTGCACGCGGTCGTTCGATACGCGGTGACGAAGCGCACGCGCGGCGACGCCGACGCCGCGTTCGAGCACTACGTCTCGCTGCTCGAGGCGGCGCCCGAGCGCCTGGTGACGGAGCAGACCCACCTCTTCGCGGCGATGGACCACGCGCACCGCAGCTCGAACCTCGCCGGGCTCCTGCGCGTCGAGCGCCTGCTCGCCCAGGTCGCCCCCTGACGGCGCGCGAGGGTGTATTCCGCGCACCCACCACCGCGCGACCTCGTCGATTGCTCATGTTTTCATCACCGTCGGCGGCGTGACAGAGGCCCTCCTCCGAGGTCATCCTCGTCGAAGAGAGCATGTTCGCCATCGAAACCCTGAAGAAGCGCCTCGAGCTCCTCGCCACCCTCGACGATCAGCGGTCGATCTTCGGCGCGTCGTCGCACGACTGGGTGCTCGCGCCTCCGCTCACCGAGGCCGAGCTCGCGCGCTTCGAGGCGCGCGCGGGCGTCACCCTGCCCCAGGAGCTCCGCATGGTCCTCGCCGAGGTCGGGAGCTCGGGCGCCGGCCCCCACTACGGCCTGCTGCCGCTGCCGACCCAGGGAGTCGAGGTCTTGTCCGAGCCCTTCGTGGGGGACGCCGGGAAGGACGACCCCCGGGCGCGCACGCCCGGCGACCGCGCGGGCTGCCTCGTGCTCGCCGAGCAGGGGTGCGGCTACAAGAGCGTCGTCGTGCTCACCGGGCCGCGCCGCGGGCGCGTCCTCGCCGACATGCGCGAGGCGCTGGACGGCTTCCACGAGGAGGCCCCCGACGTACTATCCTGGTACGCACAATGGCTCGAGCGGTCGCTCGCGGAGTGGGCCCGGGGCGCGCTCCCGGAGATCGTCGGCCGACGCCCCGGCGACGTCGACGACGATGAGGCGGCGGCCCTCGACGCGGTGGCGCCGATCCTGGAGCGCTACGCCGACCCCGACGCCCCCCGCACTCCGCACGACGCCATCTACCCGACCGCTCACGCCGAGCACATGATGGGGCTCCTCCTCTTGCGGACGTTCCAGGGGAGGTTCGTCGAGGCCCAGGCGCTCGCGGACCGGATCGAAGGCGCCGGCGGCGACGAGCCGGTGGCCCGGGCAGCGCTCGCGCGCGCGCGGATCCACGGCGCCGAGGGGGCGTACGTCGACCAGCTCGCGCTCGCCGAGGCGACCCTCCTGCGCGACGACCTCTGGTACACGACGCGCACCGACCTCCTCCTCGCGAAGGAGAGCGCGCTCCGAGGCCTCGAGCGGCGCGCCGACCTCGCCGCGACCGTCCTCGAGCGCGCTCGCCACACCCGTGATCTCTACACGTATTACGACGCCGCCTGGGCCCACCTCACCGGCGGCGACGTCGACGGCGCGGCGGCCGCGCTCGTGGAGGCGGCGCAGAAGGGGATCCGCCACCCGGCGGCGACCGGCCCGGCCCCGAGCGACCCCGCCGAGGCCGCGCTCGAGGACGCGGCGGAGCTCTTCGGCGCGCTCGCCCAGGACGGCCGCGTCGAGGAGGCCACCAAGCTCCGCGCCCAGCTCGAGCGCGCGCGCGAGCGACGGCGGAGCTGACGGGGCGCGGCCTCTGAGAGCCGTCCAAGCCATGGACAGCTCTCGCCGCGTCCGGCTAGTTCGGCAGGCACATCATGTCGTCGATCGACGTGCGCCCGCGGGGCTGCACGCACTTCGTGCCCGCTGGGCAGCCGGCGGTGTCGGCGCAGGCGGCCCCGCACACGCGCCTCGTCGACGACACCTGCACGCAGCGCCCGTCGGCGGCGCCGCAGTCCGCGTCGACGCGGCACGACGCGCCGATCTTCGCGGCGTCGGCGAGGGGGCTCAGGCGCGGGTTGTCGTCGATGCCGTGGACTCCGTACACGTGGACCCAGGAGCGCTCCCCCACCGCGTTCATCCGGGCGAGCACGCTGTCCCACGAGCGCGGGATCCACGCGCCCGCGCGCTGGTCGATCATCGAGTGGATGAAGGAGATGACTTGGTTGGCCTTGCTCTGGATCGCCGAGTAGTTGCCGGTGGTGATGACGTCGGTGTTGTCGACGTTGCGCTTCGGGTTCTCGTAGAGCTTGTCGGCGTAGCCGGTGTAGGTCTCGCAGCCGTTGAAGAGGTAGACCTGCTGCTTGTCGCTCGCCTCGATGTTCTTGAACTCGCTCGCGGGGATGGCGACGCGCGACGGCTTGTACGCGACGACGACGCCCGAGTAGGTGAGCTGCCGGCCGGCGTGCCCGTCGTAGATGACGACGTCGGCGTTCTTCACGCTCTCCTTGTAGGCGTCGACGAGGAGCTGCCGGGTCTCGGGGGTGCTCATGTCGACGTGGACGATGCGCACGCGCACGGGGACGCTCTTGCCCTGCACGCTGATCGCGCTCGTGAGCGGCCCGGAGTCGATCTTCAGGTCCTCGAACTTCGCGACCGGCGACTTGAAGCCCGACGCCTTGAGGTCGTCGTAGATGGAGCGCGCGTGGGCGATGTCCATGGGCGGGTCGTTGTGGTCGCCGCCGACGTGGACGGCGATGTCGAGGCCGTCCTCGAAGAGCGCCATGTATTTCGGGTACGAGTTGAGGCTGCGCTCGATGGGCGTGAGCGTGACCTGGAGCTCCTCGGTCCCGTTGCCGATGTCGGTCGAGACGGGGAGGAAGGCCTTGCCGTCGACGGTCTTCAGCGGGAGCTTCTTCTCGATGTCCTTCACCGCCGCGAACTCGGCGCTGATGGTGAGCGAAACTCTCCCGTCGGCCGCCGGCGCGAGGTCGGACTTGCTCGCCGTGCCCTGGCGGTACTGGATGGCGACCCCCTCGCGGGAGATGCGCTGCTCCTCGGGCCAGAGCTTGTCGAGCTCGGCGGAGATGGCGCTCGCGACACGCGCGCGCAGGGCGTCGGCTTCGAGGGCGATCGCGGCGTCGCGCTCGGCGCCTTGTTTGGCGAGCGCGTCCGCCGACGGCTTGAACGTGACGGGCGCCGAGAGCGAATACTCCTGGCCGGCGGTGCTCCGGTAGTTGAGCTCGTCCTCGCCTCCTTGCGCCTCGCTCGGCTCGGTGCTCACGCACGCCGTCGCGGCCAGGATCGCGGGGACACAGAGGAACGGAGCGAGTCGACGCCAGGAGGCCATGTGCACCTACAGTGCACGGAGCATGCCCGAAATGTGGGTGCCGACCCTACGCGCCGCCGGCGCGAACGCGTGGCGTCTCGGGGAGTTGCGCACCAACCGTGCTGGGGACCTGGATCGCGCGCCATCCATCCTGGACGAGGGAGGGCCCTCGAGGTTGACCGCGGTGGTGCCCGCCCACGAGACTGCCGACGTGGATCACGCCGACGTTCGGCCCGCGCACGCGATCGTCGCCGACCTCGGGCAACACGTCGTCGGCGTCGGCTATCAGCACACGCTGGAGCCTTGGGTCGCGGCCCAGCTCGCCGCGGACTACTACCAGCCGTGGACGCAGAACGTCGATTTCCTCGGCACGTCGGGGAAGGCGAACACGGGCGGTGATCTCCGCGGGCTCATCGCGCGCGGCCGTCTCTTCTTCTTCCCCCTCGGCGGCGCGCCGGCGGGCCTGTGGGTGTCGCCGTTCGCCCAGGTCGGGGTCGGCTGGGGGCTCCGCGGCGGCGAGCGCAGGGCGGGCCCGGTGTGGGCGTTCGGACAGAGCGTGGGCTACTCGATCGTCGTGGCCGAGCGCGTGCTGCTCGGGCTCGGGGTCGGCGTGCAATACCACGCGGCGCGCATCCCCGGCGGCGACGGACCGCCGAGCTTCGGCCGCTTGTACCCGCAGCTCGACATCCAGGCGGGGTACGCGTTCTGACGTTCGCCGATGGCAAGCGAGTCCGTTCCTGCTATCCCGAGCGCATGGCCGACTCGATCCGATCGAAGCTCCCGAAGAACTACGCCCACCTCCTGGGCGATCTGTTCGACGAGCCGGCCTTCGACGAGACGCGCGCGACGTGCGAGGACTGCGCGATGTGCGCCAACGCCGGCCAGCGCGGCGTCGAGCTTCCGGGCGACACGTTCTTCGACCCGAAGCTCAAGTGCTGCACCTACCACCCGATGATCCCGAACTTCCTGGTGGGGGGGTTGCTGTCCGACCCCGCGCCGGAGCTCGCCGAAGGCAAGCGGCGCATCGGCAAGAAGATCGAAGACCGCATCGGCGTGACCCCGCGCGGCATCGCGCCGTCGCGGCTCCAGAGGGTCATCTACAACGCCGCGCGCGATCGCTGCTTCGGGCGGAGCGAGGCGCTCCTCTGCCCCTACATCGACGAGGGCCGGTGCAGCGTCTGGTACTACCGCGAGGCCGTCTGCTCGACGTACTACTGCAAACACGTCGGCGGCGCGAAGGGCCGCGGCTACTGGAACGCGCTCAAGATGTACCTGCAGTTCGTCGAGCACAGCCTGTCGAGCTGGGCGAGCAAGCAGGTCGCCCCGGGATCGAAGGAGCCCGAGATCGGCGGCTTCGAGCTCTCGGTGGAGGACCTCGCCAAGAAGGGCCCGCCCGACGCCGAATACGCGACGTATTGGGGCGACTGGGTCGGCCGCGAGGCCGAGTTCTACATGGCTGCCCACGAGAAGGTGAAGGCGCTCACCCGCGAGGAGTTCGTCCGCCTCATCGACGACACCCCGCAGGCGCGCGCGCTGTTGCCCGACCTCAAGAAGCGCCTCGACGACACGCAGCACCCGAAGCCGACGCCGCTCCTCGTCCTCAACCCGGGGATGAAGAAGCACAAGATGCCCGAGGGCTACGCGGTCCGCACCTACAGCCACTACGATCCGATGTTCTTGACGAACGACCTCTACGAGCTGCTCGAGACGTTCACGAACGTCGAGCCGGCCGCGGAGACGCTGAAGCGGCTCGGGGTGGAGCTCCCCGACGGGCTCATCCGCGATCTGTGGCTGCACGAGATCGTGGTGCCGCCGTCGAACGACTGCCGCCCCGCGCCCAAGCTCTCGTTCGGCGGAGATCGGTGCGCCTCGCCGTCGCGCCCCACCAGCGACGAGGGCGCGACGGGCGACAGCGGCGGCGGCTGATCAGCGAGCGGTCGCGGCGGTCGTGACCTCGGTCACGCGCCCGAGGTCGTCGGCGACGATCGCGGTGAGCTCGACTGGACCGCGCCCGAAGGCCTTGAGCACGGGGGACGCGTCGCGGCCTCGCGCCACGTAGGCGCCGCGGGCGCTCAGCCGGTAGCGCGCCCCGCGGGAGACGGTGACCGTGACCGGAGCGCTGCCCTCGAACGACTTCGGCACGCTGACGGTGGCGCGGGGGAAGTCGGGCGTGCCCGAGACGAAGGCTCGACGCACCGCGCCCACCACGGAGCTCGCGCTCGCGAGCGAGCCGTCGAGCACCTCCACCACGTAGGCGACGTTGCCGCGGGACGCCACCACCAGCCGATCCTGCGGATCGGCGAACGCGACGTCGTCGAGCGTGCTCGGCGACAGCACGCCCGAGACCCCGCGCAGCGCGCCCTCGACGTACGCGCGCGCCGCCGCGCCGTCGCGGGCGACGGCGATCCGGACGACGACGCGGACGCGGCTCCTCTCGTCCGCGAACGAGAGCGCTACCCCCCCGTGCTCGGGCGCGCGGTCGTCGCGCACGTGGAGCTTGAGGCCAGGCACGGCGATCTTGCCGAGATCGACGCCCGCGGCCACGGCCGCCGACGGCGGGGGGACGACGTAGCTCGCCGCGCCGTCGGCCCGGGCGACGGCGGGCGCGAGCGCGACCGCCGCGACGCTAGAAAGAAATGCGAGTGTTCTTGTCCACATAGTTGTACTTTGCACGCACGTCGCCGGACAGGCGCTCGAGGTATTCGGGCCCCGCCATCCCTTGGACGAGGCGCTTGGTGTGCGGGGCGCTGGCGGCGTCGGCGTCGCCGTCGACGGCGAGGGTCGCGTCCCAGATCCGGGCGGCGGCGTCGGGCGACGTCACCGCGTGGTAGTTGAAGGCCATGCGGCCGCTGTCGAACGGTGAGCCGAACGTCGACGCACCGATCCCCAGGATCGGGTGCAGCGAGAACCCCGACGTGATGACGGTGTAGCGGAGCGGCGCGCCGATCATGTTCGCGTACGCCGACAGGATGCTCGCGCAGTCGCTGCAGTTGATCACCGAGCCGAAGTCGCGGGCGAGGAAATGGGCGAGCTTGAAGGTCGCCTGCGCGTAGGTCCCCTGGTACGCGGTGTAGTGCGACGCGCCTTGGGCGCGGTCGTAGGTGAGCCCGAGCTCTTCGTACACGTGACGCACGAGCGCGGAGCGGACCCCGTCGGGGTCGGCCGCCTTGCCTCCGACCGCGCGCGTCGCGTCGTCCACGACCGCGACCCAAGGCAGATCGGGCGCGGCCGTGCCCTGCTGGTTGCCGAGGACACCGTAGAGCCGGACGGTGACCCCGCCGCCGGCCCCGGGCACCTCGGCCCAGGCGCCGCCGTCGCCCTTGGCCTCGAAGCGCCAGCGGATCTCGCGATCGTAGCGCCCGACCGCAGGCACGGGCGAGTCGGCGAGCCGCACCGTCGAAGGCGCCCCCGGCACCGCGCGCGCGCCGGCCCCCGCGGGCCCGCCTTCGAGGGCGACGCGGATCTCCGGGGCGCCCGGCTCGCCCACGAAGGTCGAGCCGACCCCGCGCGGGCCGAGCGCGGTCTTGCCCACCGTGAGCCGCACGTCCGGCCGCGTGCCGACGCGGAGCGACGCCGGGAGGGTCGCGCCCCGCTCGACCACCGCCCCCGTCGCGTCCACCGGCGGCGAGGCGAGATCGTCCCACGGACGCGCGAACGCGCGCGGCTTGCCCTCGGCGTCGTCGATCTCGGCGTCGAGGCCGGGGTCTTCGAGGGTCGCGATCGGACTATCCCCTATGGGATACAGGTTGTCGTAGCGCTGGTCGACGGCGTGGTAGAGGAGCGGGAGGCGCTCGCCGTCGCCGTCGCCGAGGTCGACCGCCGTGACCCCGAGGCGCGCGAGCCAGAGCGGGGCCGTGGCGGCGCCGACCGAGGCCTCGGTGGCGCCGGCGGGGCACCCGACGCGGACGGCGATCGTGTACCCGCCGAGCTCGAGCGGCGCGGTGTCGCGAGCGTCGAGCTCGATCCGCAGCGGCCCCGGCTCGTGGGCCTTGGAGTGGAGCGTCTTGACCGTCGCGCCCGCGCGCTGGAGCTCCACCTCGACCGGGTGGGGGCCCACCATCCCGCCGCGATCGCGCACGTCCACCGTGATCGCGAAGGGCGCGCGCATCCTCGCGTCGGCGACGGGCGCGGCGAGCGTGAGGGCCGGCTCGGCGCGGCACACCGTGCTCGGCGGACCGGCGGGCGCGTCGGGGTCGCGCACCTCGGGCCGCGGGTCGTCGACCGCAGACGCGCCGTCGTCGGCGCCGCACGCGACCGCGAGCATCGCTCCGAGCCCGAACGTCGCCACGCGTCCTCGCGACACCAAGCGCCCCACGCCCACCTCCGCGGGCAAGGTTCTAGCACGCGCGGCCGCGCCCGCTACGCCTCCCGGCGCGCCCCGAGCGTGTCCGGCGAGGACCCGAGCGCCGCCCGCCTACGTCCACCGACATCGTGAGACCTCGCGGCCGCGGTCTCGCGGATCAGAGCTCGGTCGCGACGAAGTTGTCGTAGGCGAACGCGCCGCTCGATTCACCCTCGGCGCTCAACCCCACCACCCCCGGCGTCTCGATCCGCTCCTCCGACGTGTCGACCGTCCCCCCCGAAGCAAAGGGCATGAAGCCGCCAAGCGCCTGGATTTCCACGCTCGCGGAGAGCACGACGGGGGCGCTGCCCTGGACGCGCAGCTTCAGGCGGATGACATCCGACGCCGTCAGCTTGGTCGGCCCCGAAAACTGAGTCAGCAGCACGTGGAAGTCGGCGCCGCGCTGGCGAACGATCTTGAACACCGGCGAGGCCCCTGAGTTGTCTTGGAGGAAGAGGATGTAGCAGTCGAGGGTGTCGGGCGACAGCGCCGATCCAGGCTGGACTCGCGCGTGCACCTGGGGGAACGGCATCGCGACCGTGAAGTGCACGTCCGTCGAGACCTCCACGTCGCGCACGGCCTCCGTCGCGGGACGAAACGTGACGTTGTTGCGATAGTCTTCGCGGACCCCGCTGAGGAACCGGAGCGCGCGGTTCTGAGAGACGCGGAGCGACGGCGTCTTCGTGACCCACCCGTTGCCGAGACCGGTCAGGGTGTCGGGGCGGTCGAACGTGTCGGCGAAGGCGTATTTCGGGGCCCCGTCGGCGGAGTCCGCCGTCGCCGCGTCGCTCCGCGCGTCGGACGAGCCGTCGATCGCCGCGACGTCCTCGCGCGCGCCGCCGTCGGCGGACGCGCCGGCCTCCCCCGCGCCGTCTCGCAGACCGTCGAAGCTCGTGGCGAGCGAGCACCCGACGGCGAGCGAGGCGCCCCCGACGAGGCAGACGAGAGCGGTGAGCGCGCGGCGGGGCATTCCCACGGGGGTCGAACTAGTCTAGCAGAGAGGAATGCGCGTCACCGTATTGGGTGCAGGATACATGGGAACGGCGATGGCCAAGGTCGCCCACGATCGTGGCCACGACGTCGTGCTGTGGGGGACGTGGCTCGACGACCCGATGCTCGATCCGGTGGAGCGCGGCGAAGAGCACCCGCGCCTTCGCCTTCGCCTCCCGGGGCTTCGCCTCGCCCGCGCCGGAGATCTCGCGCGCGCGCTCGAAGGCGCCGAGCTCGTGGTGTGCGGCGTCAACTCCGACGGGATCGTGGAGGTGCTGCGGCGCGCCGCGCCGTCGCTGCCGGACGTGCCGATCGTCTCCGTCACCAAGGGCTTGCTGGAGGGCTCGGCCAAGCGCGCGGAGCGCATCGACCTCGTCGTCGGCGAGACGCTCGGGCGCGACCCTCGGTTCGTGCACGCCGCCGGCCCCGCGAAGGCGATGGAGGTCGCGCGGGGCGTGCTCACGTGGATGTGCTTCGCGGGTCGCGACGCGGAGTCCGCCAAGGCAGCGCTCGGCGGCGGCCACCTGCTCGTGAGCACCACCGACGACATCGCGGGCGCCGAGCTCTGCTCCGCGCTCAAGAACGCCTACGCCACCGGCCTCGGCATGTGGGACGGGTTCGTCGGCGCCGAGGCCCACAACGCGCGCGCGGCGTGCTTCGCCCAGGCCATCGCCGAGATGCGAGCGCTCGTCGTCGCCGCTGGCGGGCGCGCCGACACCGTGCACGGGCCCGCCGGCGTCGGGGACCTCCACGTCACCGCCGCCGCCGGGCGCAACCGCGCGTTCGGCGAGCGCATCGGCCGGGGTGAGCCCGCGGTGGAGGTCGCGCGCGACATGGGCGCGAAGGGCCAGCTCACCGAGGGCTACGCCGCGATCGCCTCGGCCCACCGCTTCGCGCGCGAGCGGGGCGTGGCGGATCTGCCGCTCTTGGGAGCCATCCACGCCGTCGTGTGGGCCGGCGCCGACGTCGGAGCGACGCTGCGCGACCTCCGGTTCGGCTGAGCCGCACCCGCCCCGTCAGGGGGGGCTCGGGTCGATGACCCCCTGATACGGCACCGACACGAGCGGCAGCGCCTCGCTCACCGCGCCGCCGTCGCCGCGCGCGATGGCGTAGAGCACCCCCTGGAGGGCCGCTTGCGTCGCCGCCGCTTGCGTCGCCCCCGTGGAGGCGGCCCCCGTGACGGTGTCGAAGTGGACCACGCCGGTCGACGCGATCCGACCGAACCAACCCGACAGGAGGTATCCGTTCGAGCGCACGTAGAGGACGTTCGAGTTGTCGGGGGTCCCGTCGGGCCAGCCGCCGCGATCGAACGGGTTCTTGTAGGTGTCGCCCGACGCCAAGAGGACGACGTTGTCGGCGAGCGAGAGGGCCTTGCCTCCGTGACCGCAGGTCGCCTCGTTGCGCGTCTGGAGCTCGCGGTAGAAGGAGTCGAGGACCTGCGCGATGGCGTTGGTGTCGGCGCCAGGGCCAGACCCCGCGAAGGCGCCGTGCGGATCGTCCTCCATGGCCGGCAGGAGGATGGTCGAGACGAGGTTGAGCCGGAAGGCGTTGGCCGCGAACGAGAGGCCGCGAGCGAGCGCGACGATGGACGCGCGAGCGCCGGCTCCCGCCCATTGGGCCACGACCGCGGGATCGGGCCGCAGCGAGCTCTCCACGCTGGCGGGGAGGTCGAGCTGCTTGACGATCGCCGTGACCGCCGTGTCGACGTCGGTCGCGTCGACCGCCGCCGGAGCCAGCGGAGCCGGGCCGTAGATGAACGCGCGACCGAGACGCAGGACGGGGATCGGCGCGCCGAGCTTCTTCTGCAAGGCAGCGCCCGCGGCGACGACGTCGACCGTGCCTATCCGGGTCGTGTTGGGGGTCGCGGTGTGGGTGAGGTTGGTCCCGGCCACGAAGGCGGTCGGCATCGGGCGCTTACCCGAGCCCTCCCACACGGCTCGGCTGGCCACGCGCCTCGCGAAGAGCGGGTGCCCCGTCGACGAGGGCGCAGAGACGGCGAGCTTGGGGTCGTCGTAGGCGAACGCCGCCATCGGCGCGGTGACGAGCTCGGGGACGGGCCACACCTGGCTGAACCACGCGAAGCCGCCGTTGCCTCCGACGAGGTGCACCACCCGCTGCGCCGGGCACTCGAGCTGCGGACCGACGATCCCGTCGGCGTCACGGGCGCCGCTCGGCGCGTCGCCGCCGAGCGCCCCGTCTTGCGCGGCGCCGCCGTCGGCGAACGCCCTGGGATCGGCCTCGTTGCTGTAGCTGCACGAAGAGATCAGCGCGACGCCCAACAGCGCGGCGCAGGCCGATGCCCCCAAGACGACCTTCCCCATCGAAGCTCGAGCGTAGCGCATCGCGCTCGCCGCTCGCCGCTCGCCGCGCCAAAAAAAAGAAGCTCAGCCAAATCCAAACGCGGCGCGTCGGCGAAACCACGCACTGGAGGCACTTCATTCATGCACGACACCCTTGGCGCGAGCGCGAGCTCCGACGATTGCCCGAGGGCCCCGGCGAGCGGGGTCATCGTCACGGCGCACAAATACCAGCAGTTTCGTAACTTTGCACGCGCCCCCGCCCTCGACGGCGAGCGCCGCTTCGCGGAGGGGTTGCGCGCGACGGGGCTCTTCGACGACCTATGTGCGCTGGGGCCGTACACCGTCCTCGCGCCGGTGGACGACGCGTTCGACGCGATGCCGTGGCCCTTCGCGTCGCTCCTCGGTCACCCGGACCTCGTCGAGGCGCGCTTCGACGTCTTCGAGCACCACGTGATCCCGGGCGTCGTGGATCCGCGAGACGGCGCGTCGATCCGCGCGACGCTGCACGGATCGATGGTGGCGTTCCGCGACGGCGTGATCCTCGCGCGGGGCGGGGCCGCGCGCGTGCTCGCGTCTCGGCCCTTCGACAACGGCGTCGTCCACGTGATCGACCGAGTCCTCCTGCCGGTGGACCCCGAGTCGTATGGCGTCGCCGACGACGTCTCGGTCGTCACTCGGCGGGGCTGAGCCGCCGCGGCTCGCTCGACTTCACCTCGGCGGGCGCACCCACCGCGCGCTCGGCGAGCGCGGCGACGAGGGCCTCGTAGCGGCTGAGGCTCGCGACGAGCCAGTAGCCCCGGCGGCGCCCGGAGCGGACGTCCTCGATCCGAACGTAGACGCGATCGCGCACGACGAAGCGACGCAGGCGCACCCGGACGTCGGACCACGCGTACGCGTGCTCCCGACCGTACCCGCGGAAGCGCACGCCCGCGGCGTCGACCTCCACTTCGCGAGGGAAATGCAGCGTGATCACGTTGACGGCGAGCACGGCGAGCCCGGCCGCGGAGAGGAGCCACAGCCAGCCGTGACCGCCCGACGCGAGCGCGGCCACGACGGGCATCGCGACGAGCACGACGTCTTGCCCGATCGCCCGGACCGCGCTCGCCCGGTGGATCACGACAGGAGCCCGACGATCTTCTCCACGTCCGCGTCGATCCCGATCCCGGTGAGGAAGGAGAGCGTGCGGACGATGGGCTTGCCCGCGGTCCCGTCGACCTCGGTGGTCGAGACCACGAGGTCGTACGCGGCCGCCTTGGAGGGGACCTCCGACGCCTTGCACTGGTCGATGCGCACGTCGAGGCCGCGGGCCTTGAGCATGTCTTCGAGCTTCTTGGCGACGACGGTCGACGTGGCGATCGCCGTGCCGCACGCGACGAGGATCTTCTTCATGACGAGGCTCCTTCCGGGGTGGAGTGGACCGCGAGGCCCTCGAGGACGCTCGCGAACGCGGGGACGGCGACGCTGAGCGCGGTGACGCCGAGGGCGGCGAGGCGCCGGCCACCCACGGGGTGCGCGGCGAGCTCCCCGCACACGGTGACCTCGCGCCCGTGCGCGCGCGCCGCGCGGACGATCGCGGCGACGGCGTCGAGGACGCGCGGGTCGAGCCCCCGGTCCGCCCCCGCGCGCGGCCCCCCGAGGATGGACGCGGTGAGGTCGTTCGTCCCGACGCTCAAGAAATCGGAGACGGCGGCGATGGCGTCCACCTCCGCGACCGCCTCGCGCGTCTCGATCATCGCGCCGATCGGGAGCCCAGGCGGAGCGAGGGCGCGCACCCGTCGCACGTCGTCGGGGCCGGCGACGAGGGGGACGAGCGCGCGCGCCGGCCCCGCGTCGCGCGCCTCGGCGATCGCGGCGAGCTGCTCCTC
Source organism: Myxococcales bacterium (assembly GCA_016794325.1). GTDB lineage: Bacteria > Myxococcota_A > Polyangia > Polyangiales > Polyangiaceae > SXNL01. The sequence goes on from JAEUKG010000228.1 coordinate 21,785, forward strand.
GAGGACCGACGGGTGCTCGAAGAGCAGCGCCACGCCGCGGAGCTCTGCGTCGCTCGACGAGAGCCACTCGACCGGCTTGTCGCCGCCGGCGTCGAAGAGCCGGATCGTGACGGGCGCGCCGCGACCGGCCGCGGTGATCGCGCGGTAGGCGGCGCCTTGTTCGACGCGCGACGGCGCGCGGCGGCTGGACGCGAAGACGAGCTCGGTGCGCACGAGTCCGACGCCCGCCGCGCCCTCGGGGATCGGCTCCGACGCGGCGCTCACGTTCACCCGGACCGCGACCGGCGCGCGGGCGGCGAGCTCGGCGAGCCTCGCGCGGCGGTCGCCCTCGGCGCGCGCGAGCTCGTCGCAGCGCGCGCGGGCCTCGGCGAGCAGCTTCGCGCTCGGATCGACCCACACCCGCGCCGGCGACACGGTCGTGTCGAGCACCACCATGTCGCCGTCGGGGATCGTGTCGACGATCGCGTCGTCCACGAACGCCATCGGGATCCCCCGGCTGCGGGCGAGGATCGCGGCGTGGGAGGTGCCTCCGGAGCCGTGGGTCGGGGCGTCGCCGCGGCCGCTCACGAGCCCCACGACCGACGGGGGGAGCGACGCGACGAGCGACGGCGCGACCACGCGAGCGACGACGACGATCTCCGTGCCGTCGCCGGCGTGCGCCACAGGCACGTCGCCGAGGAGGCGCGCGCGCGCGTCGAGGAAGAGATCGGTCTGCGTCAGCGTCGTCTCGGCGACGACGGCGTCGCGGATCGCCTCGCCCGCCGCCACCCGCGCCCGCACCCGCGGCTCGAGATCGGCGAGGATGGCGAGCTCGGGGACGAAGAGGGCGCGCTCGCGCTCGGGGAGCGAGGCGACGAGCGCCTCGAGCTCGCGCCGGGCGCGCGCGAAGCGCTCCGTGATCGGGGCGTCGTCGGCGGGCGCGGCGTCGTCGAGGACGCGCGCTCGCCCGACGGCGACGCCCGCCACCGCGCCCTCGCCGGTGTCGGGGACGAGATCGGCGTCGAAGTTCCCCTCGACGAGGGCGACGAGCGCGCGCTCGCAGTCGGACGCGCCGTCCCCCGACACCTCGAGATCGATCGCGTCGCCCCGCGCGGCGCCGAGCGCGAGGACGTCGATGATCGACTTGGCGTCGGCCACCCTCCCGCCGAACGCGACGCGCACCGTGGCGGGGTGCTCCGACGCGACGCGCACGAGCAGGTTCGCCGGCCGGGCGTGGAGCGCGTCGGGGAGGACGAGCTTCACTTGGCGTCCTTCGCGGAGGCGGCGACGTCGCGACGGACCCACCACCAGACCCCGAAGAACCCGGCGAGCGACGCGAGGCCGACGAGCCTATATCCCGGACGGAATAGCTGGAGCACCATCCACGGGACGACGTGGCTGCCGAGCGCGACCCCCGACCACAACGTGTATCGGCTCGCGTCGCCGACGCCCTCGGGCTTGAAGCCGGCGGCGCGCGCCACGTCGGTCGTGAGGGGACCGAGGCTCGTGCCGATCCAGAGGATGAGGACGAGGATCACGACGGCGTTGAGGAGCCCGCGCACCATGTTCCCGCGAGCGGCGGCGACGCCCCACAAGACGTAGAAGGGGAGCGCGGCGAGGTCGCCGAACGGGAGCATCCGGTTCCCGGGGAGGACGACGGCGAGGAGGAGCGCGATCGGCACGCACAGGAGGGCGACCGCCATGTTGGCGGGGTGGCCGATGACGACCGCGGCGTCGAGGCCGATGAGGAGGTCTCGGCCCGGGAAGCGCTTCTGGAGGTACTCCCGCGCCCCCTCCGAGATCGGGATGAGCCCCTCCATGAGGATCGCGACGACCTTGGGAAGGACGATGAGCACCGCGGCCATCGTGACCGAGAGGGTCGCGATCTCCTTGAACCACGCGCCGTACTTCCCGGCGCGGAAGAGCGGGATCGCGCCGAGGACGCCGAGGAGGACGCCGAGGGCGGCGCCCATGAGCAGGGGCTCGCCGAGGATGCCGAGGCGCTTGCGCACCGCCGCCGGATCCGCCTCGAGGTCGCGGAGGCCGGGGATCAGGCGCCAGACGCGCTCGAGCGCGAACATGAGGGGCGCCCAGTTGATCGTCTCCGTGTGGGGCAACGAGATTCCCGGCAGCCCGAAGTGCTTCTCGACGAGAGGCGCCGTCCAGTCGGCGAGCTTGAAGATGATGAGGGCGGTGATGCAGGCGCCGAGCACGCCTTGGAGCATGCTGCCGGTCGCCGCGTGGATGAGGGCGCCGGTGTAGATGAAGTGCCAGTAGTTCCAGAGGTCGACGTCGATGGTGCGCGTCACCTTGGCGAGGACGAGGACCACGTTGAGCGCGAGCACGGCGGGGATGAGCGCGGCGGCGATGGGGGAGGCGAACGACACCGCCGCCCCCATGGGCCAGCCGACGTCGAGGATGTCGAGCTTGACCCCGAGCACGTCCGCGAACGCCATCGCCTTGGGCCCGACCACGTTCACGAGGAGGCCGACCACCAGCCCCACCGCGATGAACCCGGCGCCGGCGGTGAGGCCGGCGCGCACGCTCTTGGTGATGCCCTGACGGAAGACCAGGCCGAGCAGCGTGATGAAGATGGGCATCATCACCGCCGGCCCGAGGCCGAGCACGTATTTGACCGCGAGCTCGAGCGACGTCATCGGCCCCCTCCCTCCACCGCGGCGCGCATCTCGTCGGCGGTCGCCGCCGCCGCGAGGGCCGCCCGAATCCGTGCATCTTGCAGAGATTGGATCAGGCTCGCGAGGGCCGCGCCGGCCTGCTCCTTCGACGAGAGCGCCGGCATCACCACCAACGCGGCGTCGACGGTCGCGCGGGGCGAGCCCATCTGCCGGAACTTCACCGGAGACGCGAGCGACGCGACCACGATCGCGGGCCGGGCCACGTGCTCCGGCTCCGCGTGGGGGATCGCGACCGCCACGTCCGGGAACGGCAGGCCCGTCGGCGACCGCTTCTCGCGCGCGAGGGCGGCGCCGACGAAGCTCGGCAGGACGTGATCGCCGAGCGCCGCCGCGAGGGCTTCGATGACCGCCCGGTCCGAGCTCGCGGCGAGCCGCGGGAGGAAGATCGTGTCGTCGACGCCGTGGAGGAGCTGGCCCATTCCGCGGCCGCAGCATACCGCGGGACGATCAGTCGGGGGGAGGAACGATGACGGTGCCCGTCTTCACGATCTCGAAGTCGCTGCCCTTGATCTTCCTCAGGTCGGAGTTGAGGCCGTCCATGAGGGGCCCCCAAGCGTCGTGGGTCTCGCCGCTCACGTACCAGTTCGAGCCGTTGTCGGCGAGGAGGAGCCCGAAGCGCTTCATCGCCTTGACGAGGATCTTGGCGGTCGGCCCCAGCGCCGAGTCGTCGAACGACGCCTTGAGCCGCACCCGCAGGCCCATCGGCGGCAGCGACGCGTCGCGGGCCCCGGCCGCGTGGGTGGCGGGCGCGATCCACGCCTGCTGCGTCCGGTCCATGGTGAAGCGGAGGGCGTGCGTGATCTCGCCGCGCTGGATCTCCTCCATGCGGACCAGGCCGGCGAGCACGGGGAGCCCGGCGGCGTCGGCGGAGGTCCAGCCTTCGGGGCGGAGGGCGTTCGAGTCGAGCTTGAAGATCGCGCCGCTCGCGGCGGTGAAGCCCGGCCCCGACTGGTTCTGTGTATTGTACAACTCGTAGAGCACGCAGTGGTCGGGCGCGCCGTCGTTCGCGAGGAAGAGGACGTGCCGATCGGAGGTCGCCTTCGCGCCCGGCCCGCCCTCGATGAGGGCGTTCAGCGGGATCGGGTAGCAGAACTCGTTGCCGCCCCCGGGGCACGGGAGCTTGTCGCTCTCGCGCGGGCCGTAGGTCGTGTTCCAGGTGATGGGCGCCGGGGCGGCCGCCTTCCCGGTGGTGATCGGGATCCCGTATTGCTCGGTGAACGTGCCCCAGTCCGGGTGGAGCCCCGTCGAGAGCGCCATCTGCGGGAGCACGCTCGCGGTGAGGGCGGCGTCGACGGGCGCGCCGCTGACGTCGGTGTTCCACGGGTTGTCGTTCGGGAAGATGCGACAGCCCGCGTGGGTGGTGCCCGGTCCCGGCGTGCCTCCGCTCGATCCCGAGCTGCCGCTCGATCCCGAGCTCGCGCTCGATCCGGAGCTCCCGCTCGCGCCGCTCGATCCCGAGCTCGCGCCGCTCGATCCCGAGCTCGCGCCGCTCGATCCCGAGCTCGCGCCGCTACCACCGCCGCAAGCGATCGCGCTCGCCACGAGCAGAGTGACGAGCCCGCCCGCCCCCCAAGCCATCGCTCGAATCGTCCGCATCCCGACAGCGTACCCCACGCCGCGGGCGACGGCGTTCGGCGCGCTCGTGTGCGCGCATGTACCACCCGCGCAGACAGAGGCGACGACCGGTCAGCGCCGACGGCGGGCCCGACCGAGCGCGAAGAGGGCGAGGGCGAGGGTGCCGATGCCCCCGGCGAGATCGCTCCCGGTGCCCGAAGCGGAGCACCCGGCGCAGCCGCCACCTCGGCGCTCGCGGCTCTCGGTCACGACCGTGTCCCCGGTCGCGGGCGCGTCGCGCGGCGAAGGCGGCGAAGGCGCCTTGTGGGAGGGCTCGGTGGCCGCGGCGACCGCGCAGGCGGGGCATGCGGCGCGGACCTTGGAGCGGGCGCCCGAGACCTTGGCCCGGGCGTCGTCGCAGCGCACCCCGGGCTCGAGGGTGCAGATGCGCTCGGCGGCGCGGCCCATGGACTCGAGGGCCTTGCACGCGGCGGCGCAGTCGTCGGTCGACAGGGACTCGACGTCCTTGGTGAGCTGCTCGAGGAGGACGCCCGGATCTTCGGCGGCTC
>JAEUKG010000237.1 GCA_016794325.1 Myxococcales bacterium
GTGACGGCGAGCGAGCCAAGGTGCTCGTGGACGCGACTCGACGCGAGAAGCACGAGCGCGTCGGCCGCGAGCTCGGCTTCGCCGTCGGCGCGCTCGACCTCACGGCGACCAAGCTGGAGCGCGAGGTGCGGGAGCTCGTGACGAGCCACCCGCTCCCGCTGGTGCGCCTGGCGATCGTGAGCCGGACGCTCCAGACGAACCCGTCCATGTTCGAGCTGGTCTTCCAGCTCGCGCGCACCGAGAAGGACCCCCAGGTGCGCCGCTCCGCGATCGGTGCGCTGAGGCTCGCCCCGGCCGCCCACCGGGAACAGGTCGGCGCGCTCTGGGTCGAGCTCGCGAGCGACGCGGACGGCGAGATCGCCGACGCCGCGGTGACGAAGTGCGCCGTCAGCGAGGAGATCTGCCGCGCCCGCTGGGACGACCTCTTGACCAAGATGGAGGCCCGCGCGACCGCGTTCCCCGAGTTCATGCCGTTCGCGCTCGGCGATCTGCACGAGCAGCCGCGCGCCACCGCCCAGCAGAAGGCGCGCGCCGAGAGGCTCGCGGTCGCCGTGCTGGAGGCGACGAGCAACACGGACATCGCGCGCAGCAAGGCGCTCGACGCGCTCGCGAGGATGGACCCGAAGCGGGCGCGCGCGCTCGCCGCGAAGTACGTCGACGCTCCGTCGGTGGTCCTTCTCCCCCTCGTCGCTCGCGACGTCCTCGACGGCGACGCCGGCGCAGGCCACGCTCGCGACGGGGGGTGACCCACCCCTCGCGCGCGCCGCGCGGTCCTTGCGGCCGCCCGCGCAACGGTTGCGCGGGGCGGCCGGGAACCCCTGAGAAACGCGCCGTCCGCGCTCGGCCCGGACCTTGCGAAGACCCGCGCGTGCCCAAGACCCTCGAGAAGAACCTCGTCCGCGACCACATGACGACCTCGGTGATCTCCGTCGGGGAGGACGCGTCGCTCGACGACGTCCTCGCGACGCTGCGCACCCGCGACATCTCGTCCGTCCTCGTGACCGACGGCAAGGGCGCCGCGCGCGGCGTCGTGTCGATGACCGATCTCCACCGGGTCTCGCGCTTCGACGCTGGCCACGGCGCCGGGCCCCTCCAGGTCCTTCCTCCGAGCCTGAAGGCCAGCGACGTGATGAAGCACCCGGTGCTCCAGATCGACGAGGGCGCCACGGTCGGCGAGGCCGCCGCGACGCTCCTCTTGCACCACGTCCACCGCATCTTCGTGAGGCGGGGCGACGTCATCACCGGCGTCTTCAGCACCCGCGACGCGATGCGCGTCGTCCTCTACCTCCACGACGAGACCCCGATCCGCGACGTCATGACCAAGGACGTCGTCACCATCGAGCTCGGAGACACCATCGACGAGGCGCTCGCGCGCCTCGACGAGACCAACGTGCGGGGCGTGGTCGTCGTCGACGGCACCGTCCCCGTCGGGGTCTTCACCCAGCTCGAGGCCATCCGCGCCCGCGCCCTCCCGGCGCCGCTCCGGAAGAACAGCGTCGAGGAGGTCATGAGCTACGAGACGATCTGCCTCGACGTCGACACGCCCCTCTACCGCGCCGCCGGCCACGGCATCGCGATGCAGGTGCGGCGCCTCCTC
>JAEUKG010000349.1 GCA_016794325.1 Myxococcales bacterium
GTCGATCCCGTAGTGCACGCCGCCCGAGAGGACGAAGCCGCCCTTGCCGCCGCTCACGGGGAAGAGGAAGCCGGGGGCGATCGAGAAGCGAAATCCCGTGTAGTATGCAGCGACATGGTCGCGGCCGCTCGGCTCGGGCGGCGGCGGCGGCGGGGTCGGCGTCGGCTGCGGGTCGACGCTGACGACGGGATCGAAGGTCGGCGGCGGGGGCTCCGCCGGCGCGGGCGCGGGCGGAGGCGCCTCGGGCTCGTCGGCGTGGGCGACGGCGGGCGCGGCGACGAGGAGGGCGGAGAGGGCGACGGCGGCCGGACGCATCAGGGGCGGCTCGCGAACATCGCCGCGAGCAAGGCGCCCACGCCGAGGACGAGGACGACGCCGACGAACATCACGAGGCGCCGCTGCCGGGCCTGGCCGTCGAAGCCGTCGGGGAGGTCGCGGAGATCGGGGGTGAGATCGAAGGTCGGCGCGGGGGCGGCCTTCACCACGCTCGCCTCGATCGCGGCCGGCGGCGCGGCGGGCGCGGCGGGGCGGTTCGGCATCACCACCGTCGCGGGGACGGGCTCCATCGGCGGCGGCGGCGACGAGATCACCTTGATCGGCATCGCCGACACCGGCGCGAGCGACGCCTGGGCGAAGAGCGCGGGAGGTGGCGGCGCGGCGGCGTGGGTGACGCTCGCGGCGACGGGCGAGACCGCGGGCACCTTGCGCGGCGCCTCGGCGAGGGTGGGGTCGGCGTTGAGCTGCGACTCCGCGCGCGCGAGGCGGACCTCGAGGTCGCGGATCTGCTGGCGCAGCGGGGCGAGGGCCTCGGCGACCGCGGCGAGCGCCTGCGCGCGCGCCTCGTCGGTGACGGCGGCGCGGGCGAGGTGCTTGACGTCCTCGCGCAGGCCCGGCGTGAAGTCCACGCCGGTCGCGCCGCTGTCGGGGGGCGCGTCGGCGGTGGTCGGCGGCGCGAGGTCGGGCGCGGTGTTGGCGCGCGGCCGCGGCTCGGCCGTCATCGAGAGCTTGGTCTGGGGCGTGGGCGCCACCGCGGCGGCGGGCGGCGACGGCGCGACGGGCGGCGAGGCCGGGGTCGCGGCGGGCTTGGGCGCGGTGGGCGCGCGGGGCGCGGTGGGCGCGCGCGGGGGGACGACGCCGCCCGGCGAGATGGCGGTGATGGTCGTCGTCTTGGCCGTCGGGGGGCGAGGGGAGTTTCCCAGGCGCGGGGGGTCTTTCACGTGTCCTACGTTCAGGGTGCACCAAGTCGGCGGCGCTGGCTACGGGAAGTGGGCGCGCGCCGCCGCCGTCAGCGGGCGCACCCTCGCTTACATACGACCTCCCGCGCGGCCTCGAGGGTCGGGCAGCCGGCGACCTGCATCGCGCGGGTGAGCTCCTCGGTGAGGAGGCCGAGCGCGCGGAGTGCGCCCTCCTCTCCTCCCGCGGCGAGCCCCCAGAGGACGGGACGCCCGACGAAGACCGCGCGCGCCCCGAGGCCGAGCGCGACGAGCGCCTGCGCCCCCGAGCGGACGCCGCCGTCGACGTAGACCTCGGCGCGGCCGCCGACCGCGGCGACGACGTCGGAGAGCGCGTCGACGGTGGGCAGGCCGTAGTCGAGCTGGCGACCGCCGTGGTTCGAGACCCAGATCGCGCGCGCGCCGTGGTCGAGGGCGCGGGCGGCGTCGTCTCCGCGCACGACGCCCTTCACCACGACCGGGATAGGCGCGACGGCGTCGACGATCCAGCGGAGGTCGGCGAGTGTGAGGGCGGGCTCGAGCCGCGAGGCCACGTAGCGGGCGAGCTCGGAGCCGTCGCCGCTCGCGAGGTCGGGCGGCAGGGCCTCGACGAGGTTCGCCATGGTGAGCCCGGGCGGCAGGGCGAAGCGGTTCTTCACGTCGGCGAGGCGGCGCCCGAGCACGGGGGTGTCGCAGGTGAGGACGACGGCGCCGTAGCCGGCGGCGCACGCGCGCGCGGCGAGGCGCGCGGTGAAATCGCGGTCCTTGTGCACGTAGAGCTGGAACCAGCGGGGGGCGCCGGGCGCGGCGTCGGCGACGTCCTCGAGGCGGGTGGTCGCCAGGGTGGAGGCGACGTAGAGGGAGCCGGCGCGGGCGGCGGCGCGGGCGGTCGCGCGCTCGCCGTCCTCGCACGCGAGCCTGTGGTACGCGGTCGGCGCGACGAGGATCGGGGTCGCGACGGCGCTGCCGAGGACGGTCGTCGACAGGCGCGGGGAGGAGACGTCGACGAACGCGCGGTGCGCGATCGCGTAGCCCTCGTAGGCGTCGCGGTTCCTGCGGAGGGTGTGCTCGAGGTCGGCGCCCGAGCGGTAGTAGTCGTACGCGGCGGGGGCGAGGCGCTCGCGGGCGGCGGCCTCGAGCTCGTCGACGGTGAGCAGGGCGGCGAGGTCGGTCATGCCCCGCACTTCACCATCGGCGCGCGGCCTTGTCGACGCGGCCGACGGGCGAGCCCCCACGGGCACGGGGCACGCGCGATTCGTGCGCCGCTCTTCAGCCGAAGTCGGCGTAGCCGAAGATGATGACCGCGGCCACGCACGGGACGCCGGGGAGCGCCACGAGCCCGTGCCCGGTGCCGTCGTCGCGGACGACCTCGTCGCCGCGCCACGCCTCGAAGTCGGCGCGCGCCTTCTCGCCGGCCTCGCAGAAGCCGCCGTCGAGGACGAACATCGTCTCTTCGCCGTGGTGGACGTGCTCGGGGAACTTGGCGCCCGGCTGCAGGCGCACCATCGTCGCGATGCTGCCGGCGCACTTGGGACCGGCCTCGACCGGGATCATCTGCACGCCGTCGACGATGAACGGCTTCCACGCCGAGTCGTCCTCGAGGCTCTTGGCGAGCGCGGCCGCGGCGTCGGTGGAGATGTCGAAGAGGCGGGCCAGGCGGTCGGCGAAGAGCCCGTATTTGCCGCCGCGGCCGAGGGTCGCGAGCAGGCGGTCGCGGAGCGGCGCGGGCGCGGCGGCAGGCGCGCCCTCGGCGGCGAGCGCGAGGAGCGCGTCGCGCGCGCCCGCGAGGTCTCGAGGGGCCACCCCGGCGCCGCGGAGCGCGGCGTCCTGGCGCTCGATCGCCGACGGCGACTGCACGTCGAGCAGGTCGGCGACGTCTTTCTCGGGCTCGGTCACGGCTCGATCCTCAGCATATCGCGGGAAATACGGTTCGGCAGGGCGGCTGGATCGCTCTGCAGCGTACGATTTTTCGCGTCCCCACGCCCAGCGAAAACACACGCAAAATCAGCGTGATACGGCTCGCGTCCGGCGCACCCGAGCTGTCCATCGGATGTAGAGCGCCTGTCCAAGCCCGCGCCCCCGCGCCTGCACGCGCGCGGGCGCCCGCTTTGCCCAAAGTCCGCAAAAGAAACGGGCAACGTGCGACGGCGCTTGACGACCCGGGGCGAGGTGTCCTATCGATACGCGCCGTTGCGGGAGTAACTCAGTGGTAGAGTGCCACCTTGCCAAGGTGGACGTCGAGGGTTCAAATCCCTTCTCCCGCTCCAGGCCACCCTGAAAAGAGGTGGCCTTTTTCATTTGGCGCCTGGGGCCGTTCACCGGTCACACGATGCCGCGTTGACGGAGTCGACACCCGGCGCGATCGTTTCGGCATGCCCCCGCGTCGTGTCGTGATCGACCGCACCGCCGTCGCTCCGCCGAGCAAGCTCGACGTGTGCCCCGGTTGTGGCGCTTCGCTCGCGTGGGTCACGCCGCGAGATCTCCGCTTCGTCGGCGTCGTTCCTGCCCGATGCTTGCCCGGTCGCGAGCCCCGCGCCTACGAGATGCGCTGCCGCGACTGCAACCGCGTCCTTACCGTCACCCGGACACACGATGGCGGCATGCGCGCATCCCTCGGCGTCGCCACGTTCGTGCTCGCTCGCGAGCGCGACGCCATCGCCGATGCATTCGTTCGCTCCGACGGTCGCGATCGCACGCGCTGAGCCGTCGATGGGCGCCGCGGGCAACGGCGCGAACGGCGTACCGAGGTCGCCGGTCGGATCCGCGGCTTGCTTCACGTAGCCCATGGTCGTTTGGATCGTGTCGTGTCCAGCGCGGCGCCATACCTCGTTGCGCACGCCCCGCGGATGCTGCGTCGGGCGGAGGACACCCAGGTCCACACCCTCGGACTGTCCGCGCGTGGACTCCTCCGTCCCCGGCCGGCAGCGTCGCGAGAAGGGCGTGCTCGGCGGAGCCCGTCTTTCACGACTCTCTCTGCATCATGCACTCATTTGCCAAGGTGGACGTCGAGGGTTCAAATCCCTTCTCCCGCTCCAAAAAAAGAAGCCCGGCCCTCGTGCCGGGCTTTTTCGTTTTGTCGCGCGCAGCGGACCCGCGCTAAGGCCGGCGCATGATCGAGCGGGTGAGGGCGTGTGTCGCAAAGCTGACGGCGAACCCCGCGGCGTACGGGGCCGCCCCCGTCCCGCACCCGAAGGCGAGCGCGCTGGCGCTGCCGGACGGTCGCCCCGCGCACGAGGCCCTGCGCGCCTGGGCGGCGTTCGACGAGCGGTATCCCTGGCCCCTCACGCCGCGGCGCGGCACGCAGCTCATCGCGTCGCCGAGGGGCGTCGTGAAGGCCAAGCCGATGAAGCGCGTCCTCCTGCGGGTGTGCTTCGAGTCGATCGCCGAGGAGATCGACGGCGACG
>JAEUKG010000432.1 GCA_016794325.1 Myxococcales bacterium
CGTCGCCGGGGATGCAGCGGAGGGGCACGTTCTCGCGGAGGCGGCGCTTGCCGTCGTCGCTCTGCCCCGGGCCGGTGATGCCGTAGCCGACGGCGGCGATCGCCGTGCCGTAGCGCGCGTGGTCCGTCATCTTCGGCGAGAGCACGGGCGCGGCGGGGGTGGCGACGCTCGCGGGCACGTTGGCCTCCAGCATCAGGAGGGCGATGTCGTTGCCGCAGAATTTCTTGTCGTCGGGCACGAAGATCTTCGCCCCGCGGAACGTGGTCTTGGCGCCGGCGATCGCGGCGTCGGTCGTGACGCGGAACGTCCGCGCCGCCTGCGGAGCCGAAAAGACGTCGGTCGCGCAGTCGACCACGTCGCTCGATCCGCTGTCGGCCACGCAGTGCCTCGCGGTGAGGACGAGGTTCGGGGCGATGAGCGTCCCCGAGCAGGTGCTCGCGCCGTCGGTGATGCCGACGACGAACGTGTGGGTGGCGTCGTCGGCGCCTCCCTGGATCGCGCTCGCCGTGGCGGACGCGCGCTCCGTCGCGGGCGCGTCGTGCGCCGGCGCGGCGCACGCCGCGAGCGCCGCGACCGCGGCGGCCGCGGCGCCCCGACGCGGCAGCGACGGCCACCACGGCGAACCCGTGGCGGTGCGGTCGAGGCGGGCTCGTTCGTGCGTCACGCCGGGGGCGTAGCACACGGTGTCCCACCCCGCACGTCGTGACGGGGTCGTCACCGCGCGCGCGCCGGTCTACGATCGTCGACGATGGCCGGAACCTACGCGCCGGGCCGACCCTCCGAGGCCCTCGTCTCGTGGGCGAGGCGCCTCGCCCCGCTCGTGCGCCTCGCGCACCGGCCGCGGCTCTCCGGCGTCGAGCACCTGCCTCGCGAGCGCCCGTACTTGCTCGTCGCGAACCACTCGGGCGGGATGTCGATGGCCGAGATCACCGCCTTCGTCGTCTGCTACCTCGAGCAGGTCGGCCCCGAGCGCCCGCTCGCCGGCTTCGCCCACCACGTCATCTTCGCCCTCCCTCCGTTCTCGTGGCTCCTGCGGGCGGTGGGGGCGGTGCCGTCGACGTACGCGGCCGCTCACGCCGCGCTCGAGGCGGGGGTGCCGCTCCTCGTCTTCCCCGGGGGCGACCACGAGGCGACGCGGCCGATCTGGCAGGCGCACCGCGTCGACATGGCCAAGCGCAAGGGCTTCCTCAAGATCGCCCGCCGCGCCAAGGTCCCGATTATTCCTATGGGGATACGAGGGAGCCACTTCACGGTCCCCATCCTCGCCCGCTCCAAGCTCCTCGCGACCCTCCTCGTGATCCCGCGGTTGGTCCGGGTGAAGCGCTGGCCGCTCACAGCGCTCGGGGTGATCGGGGTCGCCGCGATCGCGCTCGCGCCGTCGCTCGAGTGGTGGATGCGCGTCGCGCTCTCGTGGGTGTGGCTCTCGTCGCCGTTCATGCTCGTGCCCGTGGTCCCGGCGACCATCCACATGACGATCGGGCCGCCGATCGAGCCGGGCGAGCTCTTCGGCGGCGAGAGCGACGGCGACGGCGACGACCACGCGCTCGGCCGGGCGTACGCGCGCGTCGAGGGCGAGATCCAGTCGCTCGTCGACCGGGCCGCGGGGTGACCGCGCCGGCCCTCACGTCCCGAGCGGGCCCTCGGTCTTGTGCTCGTCGGGCACCTTGATGTCGTCGGTCGTGCCCTCCTTCTGATCGGGGCCCGCGCTCGCGACCGTCACCGCCGCGTCCTCGCACCGGATCGAGTACGGGCGGTTCCAGGCGTCGGTCGTCTTCGAGGTCGGCCCGATGACGCCGTCGGTCTTGAGGCGGTCGGGCGTGGGGCACTCGCCGGCGTGACCCGCGCGCCAGAGCTCGGCCGCCCGGTGCAGCTCGATGGCGTTCGTGTGGGTCGAGGTGATCTGCGACTTCAGGTACTGCGGCACCGCGACCAACGCCACTCCGCCGGCGATGATGCCGATGATCGCGAGGACGATGAGGATCTCGATCAGGGTGACGCCGCGGCGGCGCGCGCGCGGGCGGAGTCGGAGTCGAGGACGGCGGGCGGGGGCCGGGACGGGGGGCGGAGTGGGGTGCATGCCCACGACCCTTGCGAGCGTCGTGCCGCGCGCGTCGCGCTCGGGTCCGCGGGGTTGGCGGCGCGCCTCGAGCCGGATCGCGCCATCGCGACACGGTCCCCGCGCGCGAGCTGCCAAACTGACAGCGACGCCTCGCGCGGCCCGGTCAGGGGACGATCGGCTCCGCGGTCAGGGTCGCGAGGAACGGCGGCATGCCCCACTGGGCGGCCTCGTCGAAGCGGAGGAGCCAGGGCTCGAGCGCGCCGATCGTGCGCGGATCGCCGTCGGGGAGGCCGCCGCGGCCGTAGAGCTCGGTGACGCTCGAGAGCGAGTCGGACTCTCCGCCGTGCCCGAACGGGCCGCCGCCGGCGACGCCGCGCAGGGCCGGAGTCTTGAACGCGCCGGGCGCGCCCGGGCGCACGAGGAGCGGCGACGGCGCGTCGCTGAAGCGCCCCGCCCGGGTGAGCTCGCTCGCGCCGAGGATCGCCGCGCCGAGCTCGCGGCCGCGGTCGGCGGCGCCGGGGTGGCCGGAGGCCATCCGCGTCACGTGGAAGGCGTCGTCGGTGAGCCGCGGGCCCCAGTGGCATTGCATGCATCCTACATGCATGAAGGTGAGCAGGCCCTGCTTCTCGAGCGGCGTGAGGGCGCCCGCGTCGCCGCGCGCGTAGCGGTCGAAGCGGTTCTCGGCGACGCGGAAGGTGCGCTCGTAGGCGGCGATCGCCTTGCCGACGTCGACGAAGGCGCGGGTGACGGCCTCCTTCGTGGCGGGAGGCAACGCCTCGAAGGCGGCGTCGCCGGGCTTGCCCTCCGCCGGGAGCCGCGACACGTCCGGCAGCGGCCGCCCGGGGAAGGCCGCGGCGTGCTCGCGGGCCCAGCGCTCCGCCACGCGACGCACCACGAAGAGGCGCGAGCCGCCCATCTCGTCGGGGTGCTCGAGCGGCAGGAGCGCCTGCGACCAGAGCGTGTCGGCGCGCCCGTCCCACCCCTGCCAGCGCGCGTGCGCGGCGAGGGCGATGCGCGGGGTGCGGCGGCTGCCGAGGCCCGCGCCGCGCGCCACCTTCGCCCCGTCCGAGAGCTGCTTGGCCGGGTCGTGGCAGGTCGCGCAGGCGACGGCGCCGCCCGGCGACAGCCCGGCGTCGAAGAAGAGCGCCTTGCCGAGGGCGGCGGCGGCGGCGGAGTCGGCGACGTCGTTCGTCGGGTCGGGCGGCGGGGCGCCGAGGCCGGTCGCGCCGCGGATCATGTCCCACTCGTCGGCGTGGAAGAGGCCGTCGACGAGCGCGGGCTCGCGGCGGGCGGGCGCCGGCCGGCGGTCGAGCTCGGCGACGATCGCGCCCACGCGGTCGGCGAGCTCGTCCGGGTTCGGGTTCGAGAGGTATCCTCGAAGAGATAGCGTGCGGGTGTCGACGAAGACGTACAGCGGCACCGGCACCCCGGAGGCGGGGGCGACGCGCGCGAGCTCCATCGCCGGGTCGACCGCGAAGGCAACACGCGCGCGCGCGCCCGGGTCGACGAGGCCGCGGAAGGCGGCGAGGTCCTCGGCGCGCGCGGGCGATCCGTCGCGGTCCGACACCACCACGTCGAGGACGCGTAGCCGGTCGCCCTCCGGCAGCGCGAAGAGGTCGCTCGTGTGCTCGGCGTGCCATCGGCAGGTCCCGCACCACGCGCCGCCGTGCACGCGCACGACGAGCAAGCGCGGGCGCGCGGCGCACGGCTCCTCGTAGCGGGCGAGGGAGATCCGCGCTCGCCGGCCCGCCTCGTCTTCACCGTCCCACTCGAAGCTCGGCGCGCGGTCGCCCACCGCGAAGCCGACCGCCTTCGGCGGGGCTGCGGGCGCCGCGCCGCCCTCGCACGCCGCCGCGGGGGCGGGGCGCGCCGGCTCGACGGCCGCGGCCCGAGGCGCGCCGTCGTCGGCGCAGCCCCCGGCGAGGGCCGACGCGAGCGCGGCCGCCGCGAGCGCGGCGAGGGCGAAGCGCGAGGTCATCTTCAGAATTTCCCGTCGATCGAGAGCTTCCAGACCTTGCCGCCGACGGCGTAGGCGGTGTTCTTGTCGACGAAGCGGAACCGGTTGATCGGCGCCTTCAGGGTGGGATCGGGCTCCCACGTCTCGCCGCCGTCTTTGGTGCGGTACACGCCGAGCTTCTCGTCCTCGGGCGCGACCCAGCCGATGCGCTCGTTGATGAAGCCGATGCCGATCGCCGGGAACGCGCCCTTCGAGTTGCCCTGCACCGGCAGCGGCTTCTCGACCCAGGTCTTGCCGCCGTCGGTCGTCTTCGCGAACGTCGCCGGGCCGACCGTGGTGTCTTGCACCGCGACGTATCCGACCTGGCTCGTCGGGAACTGCACCTTCCAGCACAGGCTGTTCTTCGTCGTCGACGTGAACACGGTGGAGAACGTCTTGCCGCCGTCGGTCGTGCGCACGATGGTGCACGCGCCCGGGGGCGCGCCGGGGGTGCCCGCGCCTGCGCTCATCCCGACGACGACGCCCTCGCTCGGCGACGAGAAGTGGGCGTCGATCGCCATCGACAGCTTGTCGCCGAGGTCCACCGAGGTGAAGCTCGCGCCGGCGTCGCTCGAGAAGAGGGCGTGGGCGGGGCCGTTGGCGCGGCCGACGGCCACGAGGTGCGTCGGATCGATCACGGTGAGGTTGCAGATCCCCTCGGGCTTCGGGCCCGTGATCGCGGTCACCGGGCTCCACGTCGCCCCCGAGTCCTTGGTCTCGTAGAGGACGTTCGTGTCGGTGATCGACGAGCTCAGGCCCGCGCCGAGGTTGCCCGCGAAGCCGTGTTTGTCGTCGAGGAACGCGACCGCGCGGAAGAACGTGCCCTTGTTCGAGAACGAGGTCTTCCAGGTCTCGCCGCCGTCGTCGGACCTGTCGACCGAGAAGCTCGGGCCGTTCGCGAGGTAGGCCACCTTCGGCGAGACGAAGAACACGTCGTCCATCTTGGCGCGCGTCGTGGGCGCGTTCGGCAGCGCCTGCCAGGTCGCCGCGAACACCGCTTGCTCGTAGGCGTCCACGTAGGCGTCGGGGGTGGGGCCGGCGTCGGCGGGCGTCCCGGCGTCGGCCTGGGGAGGCGCGGCGGGATCGGACGACGAGCTCGAGCACGCGACGAAGAGAGCGAAGGGGGCGAGGGCGAGCGCCCGGTGCAGGTGCGACATGCCGGCGACACTGCCGCGCGGAGGGCGACGGCGCACGTTAAACGCGGTTAAATGGCCTCACGGGCGCTCGCCCGACCGACACCGAACGCGCCGTGCGCGCGCCGGAAAACGTAGTAGAATCCACGTCTTGACCATGCTCTCGCCCCGGCCCAAGCGACCGCTCGCGCTCGTCCCGCGCCTCCCGGTGCGGCGCTCGAACGTGCGCCACGCGCGCGAGGCCCCGGTCGGGCGGCAGGACGTGATCGAGCGCGTGGAGCTGCTGCTCGCCGAGGGGCGGCGCCTCGTCACCCTCCTCGGCTCGCCGGGGATGGGCAAGACGACCGTGGCCCACGCCTGCCTCGAGCGCGCGCCGCGCGGCGGGCGGGGCGCGTGGTTCTGCGATCTCACCCAGGCGAAGTCGGAGGAGGACCTCCTCTTCGGGGTGCTGTCGCTCTTCGGCGGCGGCGGGCGCGAGGGCGTCGTGGCCGGCGGCGATCTCGCGACGCGCGCCGGCGACGCGCTCGCGGCGCTCGGGCCGTCGCTGCTCGTCCTCGACAACTTCGAGCAGATCGTGGCCGCGGCGCACATCGTCGAGGAGTGGTGCGCGCGCGCGCCGGAGCTCTCGGTGCTCGTGACGTCGCGGGAGCGCCTCGCCGTGCCCTCCGAGGTCGTCGTCGAGCTCCCTCCGCTCGCGTGCCCCGATCCCGGCGCGCCGCGCGACGAGGTCGAGGCCTCGGGCGCGGTCCGCCTCTTCGTCGCGCGCGCCAAGGCCGCGGGTGGCGCCGTCGAAGGCGCGCCCGCCGACGTGCTCGCCGCCATCGTGCGCCGCCTCGACGGCATCCCGCTCGCGATCGAGCTCGCGGCCGCGCGCACGCGCCTCCTGTCGCCGGCGGAGCTCGCGAGGCGCCTCGCCCGCGGCGACGACGTGCTCTCGGGCGCGACCCGCCGCGGCGACGAGCGCCACGCGACGCTGAGCGCCGCGATCGAGTGGTCGTGGGGGCTGCTCTCCGACGCCGAGCAGCGCGCGCTCGCGCGCTCGTCGGTGTTCGCCGGCTCCTTCACCCTCGAAGACGCCGAGGTCGTGGCCGCGAGCGCGCTCGACGTCGTGGCCGCGCTCCGCGACAAGTCGCTCGTCCACGCCACCGCCGACGGTCGTCTCGCGCTCTACGCGAGCATCCGCGAGCACGCGGCGAGGAAGCTCGAGGAGCTCGGCCCCGAGGAGGTCTCGGGGGCGCGCCTGCGGCACGCCCGCCGCTTCGCGTCGATGGCGCGCCGCTTCAACGACGCGCGGAGCCTGCAGGGCCGAGCGCCCGAGCCCGAGCTCCACGTCGAGCTCCGCCAGAGTGAAGAGAACCTGGTCGCCGCCCTCGCGCACGTCGAGTCGGAGCCGCGCGCGCCGGGCGCGGTGGAGCTCCGCGCCGAGCTCGCGGTCGCCCTCGCGTCGCTGCAGGCGCTGCCCGCCGACGCCCTGGTCGACGTGCTCGGCCGCGCGCTGTCGGCCACCTCCGCCGCCGGCGAGGCGCGGGCCGAGGCGCAGATCCTCCTCGCCCGCCAGCTCGTGTGGAGCTCGCTCGGCCGCTACGACGAGTGCCTCCGCGACCTCGACGCGGTGCGGGCGAGCGCCGCCGCGCCCGCGGGCCTGCGGACGCTCGCCGCGGTCTTCCTCGGGATCCAGCTCCGCTTCCAGGGCGATCCCGAGGGGGCGCGGCTCGCCCACCTCGAGGCCGCGCCCGAGATCGCCGCGCTCGACCTGCCGCGGCTCGGCGCGATGAACGAGGCGTGCCTCGGGCGCCTGAGCCACGACCTCGGCGATCGCGCCGCCGCGCGCGCGCACGACGAGCGCGCCTTCGACGCCTCGGACGCGATCGGCGACCTGTGGCTCGGCGCGCTCGCGCTCGCGAACCTCGCCCAGGTCGAGCAAGAGGAGCAGCGCTTCGACCGCGCGGAGGAGCTCCTCGAGCGCGCCCTCTCCCGGCTGCGCGACGCGGGCGAGGCCCACTACGAGGCGATCTACTCGGGCGTGTGCGGGGACCTGTCGCTCGAGATGGGGCGCCACGACGTCGCGCGGCGATGGTACGGCCAAGGGGCGCGCTTCCTCGGTCGGATCCCCGCCCACCGCCAGACCGCGGTCCTCCACGCCGCCGCCGCGTCGCTCGAGGCGACCGACGGCGATCGCGTCGCCGCGGCCGCGCACCTCGACCTCGCCGAGCGGAGCGCGCGCCGCTCGGGCAACGCGGTCGCGCGCATCGCCGTCGAGGTCCATCGCGGCGTGGTGGAGCTCGCGCTCGCCGGCGGCGACGCCGCGCTCACCGCTCGCCTGCGCGAGCGCGCGCGCGAGCTCGCCGAGGGCGCGTCGCCCGACGCGAAGGTCGCGCGGGTGAGCCTCGACGTGCGCTTCGCGCTCCGGCTCCTCGAGCGCGCGCTCTCCTCCGCGTCGCGCGTCACGGCTCCGCCCACGTTGCGGCTCGGGCCCGGGGCGGCGTGGTTCGCGTGGGGCGACGCGGCGCCGGTGGACCTCTCCAAGCGCGGCCCGCTCCGCCGCCTGCTCGTCACCCTCGCCGATCGACACGCGCGCGCGCCGGGGCGCGGCCTCGCCGTCGACGCGCTGGCCGACGGCGCGTGGCCGGGGGAGCGCGTGCTCCCGACCGCCGCCGCCACGCGGGTGCGCGTCGCGATCGCGACCTTGCGGAGGCTCGGCCTGCGGGCCGCCCTCGTCACCCGTGAAGACGGCTACCTCCTCGATCCGAGCGTCCAGCTCGAGCGCAACGGCGAGAGCCCATCCGCACAAGCATAGGATCTCCCAGGCGATTTCGGATATCGCACAAGGTGGTCAGAGAGGACGTGCGCATGCGCCACCGTTTGCTATGGTGCCGCCCTCGCCTGAGAACGCGACGCGACATCCTTGGAGGATTCATGAAGCTCAAGCTCTTGGTTGGTTTCTCGATCACGGCCGCTGGTGCGGCGCTCGCGGCGGCCTGCGCCGACAACAACACCGATCCCGGCAGCAGCACCTCCAGCTCCGGCGGGTCGAGCTCCAGCTCGAGCAGCGGGTCGAGCGGCATCGCGAGCTCCAGCTCCGGCGGGTCGAGCTCCAGCTCCGGCGGGTCGAGCTCCAGCTCGAGCGGCGGCGACGCCGGCCCCCCCACGCCCAAGAACACCAAGCTCAAGGCGGGCGACACGATCTACATCGGCATCACCACCGGCGCGAACCCGCACGCCATCTACTACCTCGCCAAGGGCGGCAACGCGTACGACGTCGAGGCCGTCCCGGTCGCCGGCGGCGCCGCCGAGGTGCTCCAGACCAACATCGCCGACGACGACTTCGCGTTCGTGAGCGGCGGCGCGGTCGCCTGGTACACCGGCACCAACCCGACGACCCGCATCGCGACCTCGATCAACATCTGGACGAAGGCCTCGGGCAAGAAGACGGTCACCACCGCGACCCGCGAGGGCATCTTCGCCGGCAGCCCCGACGGCGCGCTCGTCGCGTTCAGCGTCAACGCCGCCGCCGACACCACCGACGTCGCGATGACCACGGCCGCGGCTCCGACCGCGGCGAGCCCCGCGCTCGCGGCGGCGAACGCCGTCAACCTGGCGTCGGCCGAGCAGGACTGCTCGCCGTCGATCGGCTTCGCGGGCAACGTCCTCGTCGGCGCGTACTGCACCGGCGTCGACGCGGCCGCGACCCAGGCCAAGCTCGTGACCGTCGCCGCCGGCGCGGCCGCGGTCGTCCGCATCGACAACGCCGTCGCGGCCGACTCGATCCAGCCGGGCTTCGTCGGCGACTCCACCGGCGGCAAGCTCTTCGTGCGCGGCCTCGCGCCCGACAACCAGGGCCGCATCGTCCTCGCCGGCGCGACCACCACCGTCGCCGCCCTCGAGAACGGCGTCACCGGCGCCGTGATCTCGAAGGACAACAACACCCTGCTCTTCACCGCTGGCGCGGCGCTCAAGAAGTCGACCTTCGCCGCCACCCCGGTCATCACGTCGCTCATCGCGACCAACGTGAAGGGCATGCTCGGCGTCTCGAGCAACTCCAAGCACGTGATGTACTACACGCAGGAGGACACGGGAAACCAGACCATCGACATCCAGACGGTGGACTACACGGCGGCCACTCCCGCCGCGATCGCGATCCTCGCGACGCCGACCGGCGCGCCGGCGGGCTTCACCGGCAGCGGCTCGCATGTCGTCTACATGGACGAGTACGGTGCCCAGACCGGCAAGCTCAAGTCGAAGCCCGCCGGCGGCGGCGCCGAGAAGGTGCTCGACACCGCGAGCTTCCTCGGGCTCGTGTCTCCGGTCGGCAACGGTGTCCTGTCGGTCACCACCGCCACCCAGGCTGGCTCCGGCTACAACCTCACGGTGAAGTACACCGACGCGACCGTGGGCGGTGCGCTCCAGACCGGGGCATCCGACGTGCTCTACGCCAACGCCGAGGTGTACGGCTGGT
>JAEUKG010000487.1 GCA_016794325.1 Myxococcales bacterium
TTCGCCCTGCGTGAGAAGTCGCCGCCCGCGCCGCGGCCCGGCAAGACGATCACCGACACGTTCCCGCCGCCCCTGCCGCCGAGCACGCCGCCGCCCGCCGCCAACGCCGGGCCGCTCAAGGTGCTCCGCCACGCGCCCGAGGGGAACATCGACCTCGCGCCGTACCTCACCGTCACGTTCAGCGCGCCGATGGTGCCCGTCACCTCGCACGCCGAGCTCGCGAAGATCCCCGTCCCGGTGCAGCTCACCCCCACGCCGAAGGGTGAGTGGCGCTGGCTCGGCACCCAGACCGCGATGTTCCAGCCGGATCCGCGCTTCCCGATGGCCACCGACTACACCGTGGAGGTCCCCGCGGGGGTGAAGGCGCAGAACGGCGAGGCCCTCGCGCAGCCCGTGAAGTGGACGTTCTCGACGCCGGCGCCGAAGCTCAAGTCGTACTACCCGTCGCACGGGCCGCACGGCATCACCCCCGTGATGTACGCGGAGTTCGATCAGGCGATCGACGCGCGCGACGTCATGAGCAAGATGACGGTGCAGGCCGACGGCACCCAGGTCCGGGTGCGGCCCGCGACCCAAGACGAGATCGAGGAGGATCCGCAGGTCTCGAGCCTGAGCCAGCGGGCCAAGGCCGGGCGCTTCCTCGCCTTCAAGGCCGAGGGCGAGCTGCCCGTCGCCTCGAACGTCTCCATCAAGTTCCCGAAGGGCACGACCGGCACCGAGGGCCCCAAGCCCACCGATCGCGAGCAGTCGTTCGGCTTCCGCACCTACGACCCGTTCCGCCTCCGGCGCTCCTCGTGCGGGTGGAGCGACCACTGCGTGCCCCTCACGCCCTTCTATCTCGAAATGAACAACCCGATCGAGCGGCGGTCGTTCGAGAAGGCGTACGTCAGCGTCACCCCCGCGATCCCGGGGATGAAGGTGGAGGTGAGCGGCAACACCCTCGTCATCAGCGGCAAGACCAAGGGCCGCACGAAATACACGGTGACGGTCTCGCAGAAGCTCGGCGACACCTTCGGGCAGAAGCTCGTCCGCGAGGAGACGGCGACCCTGGAGGTCGGCTCCGCCCCGCCCACGCTCTTCTCCGAAGAGAGCGACATGATCCTCCTCGACCCCGCGTCGGCCGGGAAGCTCTCGGTCTACAGCGTGAACGACCCCACCCTCAAGGTCCGCATCTACCAGGTGAAGGCCGAAGACTGGCCGAAGTACCTCGAGTACCGGCGGGCGTGGGACAACGACCGCAAGGTCACGACGCCGCCGGGCAAGCTCGTCTTCGACAAGAACGTGAAGACGCCGGCCGCCGCCGACGAGCTCGTCGAGACCCAGCTCGACCTCGCCTCCGCGCTCGACAAGGCCGGCATCGGCCACGCGGTCGTCGTCGTCGAGACGCTCCGGCCCCAGCGCAACAAGTGGGACAAGGAGTGGGTGCGGTCGTGGGTGCAGTCGACCAAGATCGGCGCCCACGCGATGACCGAGGAGCGCGGCCTCACCGTGTGGGCCACCGACCTCGCGACCGGCGCCCCCCTCGACGACGTCGAGGTGGTGAGCACCGAGAAGGGCGCGCGCGGCAAGACCGGCAAGGACGGCGTCGCGCGCGTCGACGCGACCACGAACCTCGTCTTCCTCCGCCGCGGCGCCGACACCGCGCTGGTCGGCGACCGCTACAGCGGGCAGATCCACTATCCCGGCACGAGCGGCGAGCACCTCGCCTTCTTCACCTTCGACGACCGCAAGATGTACAAGCCGGGCGAGGAGGTCCACGTCAAGGGGTGGGTCCGCACCGTCGACCACGGCAAGGGCGGCGACGTGAAGATGATCCCCAACCTCTCGGGCGAGAAGCTCGCCTGGACCGCGCGCGACTCGCGCGGCGCCGAGGCCGCCAAGGGCGAGGCCACCGTCGACGCCGGCGGCGGCTTCGACTTCGTCATCAAGCTCGCGAAGAACGCGAACCTCGGCCACACCCGGGCCGACCTGCAGCTGCGCGGCAGCCACGGGAGCCACGGCTTCGAGGTGCAGGAGTTCCGGCGCCCCGAGTTCGAGGTCAACGTGCGCACCACCACCGAGGGCCCGCACTTCGTGGGCGGCAGCGCCATCGTCGCCGCCGAGGCGAAGTACTACGCCGGCGGCGGCCTGCCGAACGCCGAGGTCGACTGGAACATCAACCGCTCCGACGCCCACTTCTCGCCCCCGGGCCACGCCGGCTGGACCTTCGGGAAGAACGACTGGGGCTTCCGCACCTTCCGCGCGGGCCAGAAGCGCGGCGCCGAGCGCAACAAATCCAGCGAGACGTGGAAGGGCCGCACGAACCCCACCGGCACCCACCGCATCAAGCTCGAGTTCGACGCCCTCGACCCGCCCTACCCGATGTCGCTGTCGGTCCACGGCAACGTGCAGGACGTGAACCGCCAGTCGTGGTCGGGCAACTCCACCCTCCTCGTCCACCCGTCGAGCGTCTACGTCGGCGTCAAGCCCGAGAAGTATTTCGTCCG
>JAEUKG010000511.1 GCA_016794325.1 Myxococcales bacterium
CGTTTTGGAGCATCACCGCGCGCATGGCGTCAGCGCTTTTCGGCGAGGATCAGCGTGCGCGGGGAGGCCGAGCCGAAGAAGACGCCGGGAGTGGCGGTGCGACCCGAGACCTCCGCGACGCGGAAGCCGTGGTCGTGGAGCAGCCTCCCGAGCTCGTGGAGGGCGTAGATGCGGATCGAATATTCGATCTCCTTGCTGCGCCCGTCGTCCATCATCATCGTCCGCTTCACCCGCAGGCGGCTGGTGATCCAGTCGACCTGCATCTCGTCCATGCAGATGCACCCGTCGCCCTCGAACCAGACGAGCGACGGCGACTGCTGCGCCACGAAGTCGCGGTTGGCGACGTCGAGCAGGAACTGCCCGCCCTTCTTGAGCGCGCGGTGCACGCGCGAGATGACCTGGGCGTTCTTCTCTTCCTCGAAGTAGCCGAAGCTCGTGTTCCAGCAGTAGATGCCGTCGAAGGTCTCTTCGAACGTCATCTCCCGCATGTCGCCTTGCACGAAATTCAGGCTCGCGGCGCGCTCCTCGGCCTCCTCGGCGGCGCGGGCGAGCATCGAGAGCGACAGATCGAAGCCGACGACCTGGTAGCCGCGGAGCGTGAGCTCGACGGCGTGCCGGCCGGTGCCGCACGCGAGGTCGAGGAGCATCGCCCCCTTCATCACCCCGAGGCTGTCTTCGATGAAGTCCACCTCGCGGCCGATCTGGCGCTCGGTGAGCTTCTCGGACGCGCGCAGGAAGTCGTCGTTGAAGAGCTCCTCCCACCAGGGGCGCGTCCGCTTGCGTTGGGCCGCGGCCTCGTTCATCGGCGGCGGCGCGAGCGCGCCCGCCACCGAGGGCGTGACGATGAGCATCGGCGCCGAGGGGACGCGCGCGCGCGCGGGCGGCGCCGCGGCGGGCGCGCTCGGCACCGCGGGCACGGTCGACGCGCGATCGGCGGGCGCCGGCGCGGCGGCGGGGGTCGACGCGGCGGGCGCGGCCGAGATGCGGTCCACCGACGCCGCCGCGGGAGGAGCGGCAACGGCGGCGGGCGTCGGCAGCGGCGGCGCGCCCGACGCGCGATCGCCCGCTGGGGCGACCGGCAAGGGCGGCGCCGCCGACGCGCGCTCCGCCACCGGAGGAGCCGGGGGCGTGGGCGCGGGCGGCGGCGGCTTGACCGGTTTGATCGGCGCCTCGGGCGGGACGCTCTGCGCCTTCGGCCGCATCGGCGGCGGCCCCGACGCGACCGGCGGCTGCGACGTCGCGACCGGCGGCGCGGGCGGCGGGACGCTCGGCGCCTTGCGCGGCGGCGCCGGCGGCTGGTTCGCGGGCACGCGGGGCGCGGAGTCGACGGCGACGATGTCCTCGGGGCCGAGCTCGAGCGAGCGCGGGGGCAGGTCGTGGAGATCGGAGCGCTCCCCCACCGGCAAGAGCGGCGTCGTCGGAGGTTCGGGCTCGATCGCGGGCGCTCCGTCCTGGAGCGTGACGGCCGGCAGCTCCGCCACCGGCTCCTCCGCCTCGACGGGGATGTCCTCCGACGGCGGCGATCGCTCCTCCATCGTCGCCGGCGGCGGCTCCTGGGCGTCGAGGTGCGGGTCGGTCGTCTTGTCGACCGCCATCGGCATGTGGGGCGTCCAGCTGTCTTCGGGGAGATCGGGGAGGAGGCCCGAGCGAAGCGCCGGCATCTGCGCGGTGGTGTCGGCGTCGTCGATCGACGGCTCTTCGACGGCGAGCGGACGCGCGGCGGGGGCAGGCGGCGGCGACGACGCGCGGTCGGCGGGCTCGGTGCTCGGGATCGCCGACGTGCGATCGTCGACCTGCAACGGCGCCGACGACGCGCGCGCTGCGAGCTGCGCCT
Organism: Myxococcales bacterium; assembly: GCA_016794325.1. Lineage (GTDB taxonomy): Bacteria > Myxococcota_A > Polyangia > Polyangiales > Polyangiaceae > SXNL01. Next base: position 1,835 of record JAEUKG010000511.1, read on the forward strand.
TGATGTCCGCGGCGACGCGGACGTTCGGCTCCGACGGCGGAGTCATCGGCGGCAGGTTCGGGCGCGCCACCTGGTCGTCGGGGATGCGCAGCGTCATCTTCGGGCGCCCGCCCTTGCGATCGCCGGGCGCGGTGGCGCGCTCCTTCGACGAGTCGCGCGTCCCGTCTTTGGCGGCGCTCTCGCCGACCATGGTGGGGTCCGACGACGGCGCCGGCTTCACCCCGTCGGCCTTGGCCTCCTTGGGCTTGGTGGGCACCGGCGGCGGCGGGGCGCCCTCCTCTTCCAGCAAGATGTCGTCGAGCTCCACCGGCGGAGGCCTCGTGCTCGCGCGGTTCGCCGTCGCGGCCGGAGCCGGGATCACCGACGTGCGATCGCCCTGCGGGCGGTCCTCGCTCACGCGGCTCCCCCGTTCGCGCCGGGCGGCGTGAACGCTGTTTTGGCCGCGAACGCGAGCGGGGAGCCCATGCGGGCCGGCCCCTCCGCCGCGCCCCAGCGATCGAAGGCGCCGCGCTCGAAGAGCACGACGGCGGTGGACCCGAGGTGGAAGATCCCGATCTCGTCGCCCTTCTGGACCTCGAGCGGCCGGGTGAGCTCGTGCGTGCCGAGCGGGACGTCCCGCTCGTCGATCCCGCTCACCGTGATCCGCCCGACGACCATCGCCGCGACCATCACGACCGTCACACGACCGAGGCCGGTCGACTCCGGGGTGTCGATGGCGATCGCGACGCGGCGGTTGCGCACGAAGAGGTCCTTCACGTGGCGGAGGCCGATCGAGTTCACCGGGTAGTAGTCCCCGGGCAGCGAGCGGACGGTGCGGACGACCCCCGCGACCGGCGCGTGCACGCGGTGGTAGTCGCGGGGCGAGAGGTAGACGACGCAGCCCGCGCCGCCGACGTAGCGCCGCGCGTCCTCGGGGTCGCCCACGAGATCCTCGACCCGGTACGAACGGCCTTTGACGAGGAACGTGCTCGACTCGTCGATCGTCCCCATCGAGTCGATGCGCCCGTCGGCCGGGCACACGTGGACCTCGGGCCGCTCGTCGATGGGCCGGGCGCCGGGCTTCAGGTCACGCGTGAAGAACTCGTCGAAATTGGCGAAGCCGTCGCGGCGGACGCACTCGTCGAGCGAGACGTCGTAGGCCTTGCAGTAGACGGCGAGGACGGCGCGCCCCACCCCATCCGACCAGCGGACGTCGGCGAGCTTCCCCATGAAATGGGTGATCTGCTCGCGGGGAAGCACACGCAGAATCTGTGCGGTTGCGTACGTAAGCGTGGGTCTCACGGCGCTCGCCCGGTGGGGCCTCGAGGGAGTCGAACGGCTCTGTTGCGGCGGAAATCCTGCGCCCACTGCAGCAAGGGGCACTTACGGCGATGGTATCGTCTTCTCTTCGGCGCGGTCAATCGCGCCCGGATCCGCCCCCCTCTCTCCCTCCGATCGCGTCGCGTCGCGTCGCGTTTCACCCTCGCGTGCCCTGTCCTCGCCCTGGTGCCGTGCAGCACCAACGCAAAGATGCAGCCGCGATTCACTCCCTCACTCGCGGCCGATGTCGGGCACGCCGGCGGCGAGGGCAGCGGCGCACAGGCCGGACGGCGAGGCAGGTGGTTTCGAGTCCCCCACCACCGCACATGCGGCCTCGACGCCGAACGGATCGTGCGCCAACGCCTCCACGAAGTCCCCTTCGCCGACCGCCGTGCCCGCGAGGCGCGCCCGCAGCGCCCAGAATGGGCCATACGAGAAGCTCACTTCCTTGGGGTTCGCGACCAGCGCCTTCGCCTCGTCGCCGCGGCCGAGCGCCTCGAGGGCGCGCGCGCGGGCGTAGCGCACCGACGGATCGTCGAGCGCCTCCTTGGGCAGCTGGTCGAGCTGCGTGAGCGCCTCCTTCGCGTGACCGCGGGCGAGCAGGAGCTCCGCCAGGCGAAAGGGATCGCGGGCCGCGGCGAGGACGGTCTGGGTCTCGGGCTCGACCTTTCGCCGCGTGAGCTCGCCCCGCCACTCCTTGTCCCACTCCGCGAGGGTGAGGCCGGTGACGCTCTTCAACGCCGGGTCGACCTCCTGGGTGCGCAGGGCGACGAGCAAGCGCGGGAGGACGTCGGGCGAGGCCTTCCGGGTGAGGAAGGCGATGAAGCTCGTCACCTCCGCGAACGCGACCATCGCGGCGTCGGCGCTCGGGAGCATCGCGATCGAGGGGCCCAGCTTGTCGAGCGGCAGGTCGAGCTTCTTCTCGATGCCGCGGCGAGCGACGGCGTCGGCCGACGGGCGGTCGTCGAAGGGCCCCGGCGCCCGCCAGCGCGTCTCGTGGTTCTTCGCCAGGCCCTCCTGCAGCCAGAGCGGCGCGCGATCGAGCGACTGACGGGTGACGGCGAGGTGGGTGAGCTCGTGGGCCAAAGTATCCCGCCAGGGATACCCGTGTTGGCTCGCCCGCGGCGAGATCATCGTGACCCGCCCCCACTTGGCGACGGCGACGGTGCCGGTGGTGCGCGCGGCCTCGTAGGGCAGGCCCGTCATCGCCGACAGCGAGAGGTGGTCGCGGACGATGGTGATGTCGGTGGGGTGGTTCCACGTCGCGCCGAGCGCGGTCGCGAGCATGTCGCGCGCCTTCACCGTCGTCTCCACGAGGAGGGGGAAGAGCGCCTGATCGCCCTCGTCCTGGAAGCGGACGCGGACGCCGGCCGCCTTGTCTTCGAGGACCACCGTGGCCGCGGTGACGCGGGCGCAGCCGCGCGACACCTCCGCCAGGGTCGCGAGCTCGGGGATCTTCGAGAGGTCCGGCCTCCCGAAGATCTCGGCGGCGCGATCGCAGTCGGCGGCGTAGAGCGCGAGGCGCCCGAGCTCGCTCGCGACGAGGGCGTTGTCGGGGTCGCCCGCCTCGAGGACCTTGCGCGCGGCGTCGAGGTCGTGGCCGGTGACGAGCGCCGACGCCTTCTGGACGATGGAGACGCTGTCGTCGGCGCGGGTGTCGGTGGCGGCCGCGCCGAACGCCACCACCGCGAGGGCGGCGGCGACGCCGCGCACGAGGCGCATCTTCATCGGAGCAGGCCCTCCGCGTAGCGACGCAGCGCGTCTTTGTGGCGGCCGCCGCTCGGCTGGCCGAGCCCGCGCATGACGCGCTGCCGGAACTCCTCGGGCCCTTTGTAGGCGTCCTTGTCGGGGATGTCGGCGTGCCCCACCGGGGCGCCCTTCACGTCGTCCTGGTGCCCTCGCGGCTTGTCGCTCGGTCCGGGTCGATCGCGCTCGGTGCTCGCGTCTTTGCCGAGCGCCTCCTTCGCGAGCTCGAGCTGGCGCTGCGCCTCCTCCTGGCTCTTCTGCGCGCCCTTCACGTCGCCGCTCTTCATCGCGCGCGCGGCGTCGCGCGCCGCCCGCTCGGCGGCGTCGAGCTTCTCGACCGCCTTCTGAGGCAGCGCGTCCTTGCCGCGGCCGCGCTCGCCGAGCGCGCGCGCGCGGTCGGCGATCTTCTTCTCGTCGTCGGCCTGCTTCGCGATCTCGGGCCGGGCCCGCTCCTCGGCGCGCCGCTTCATCTCCGCGAGCTTCTCCTCGGCCCAGCGCAGCTCGGGCTCCAGCTTCTTCTTCGCGTCCTCCACCTCGGCCTCGCCGCGCGCGCCGCCGAACCCCCACCGCTCGCGCTGCGCCTGCCGCTTGGCCTCGTCGAGCGCGCCCTCGGCCGCCTTGCCGGAGCTCACCGCGTCGGCGGGGTTGCCGGTCTCGAGCGCGCGCGCCATCTGCTCGGCGAGCTCCTTCGCCGCGGAGCCCTTGCCCGTCCACGAGTCGCTCCCGGCTCCGACGTTCGGCAGGCGCTTCACCGCCTCGCGCACCGACTCCGCGTGCTTCTTCGCCTCCTCGGCGAAGGCCTTCATCTCTTCCGGGCTCGGAGCCCCGCCGGTCGCGCGGTCGAGCTTGCCCATCTGCCCCGCGTGGTCCATCGCCAGCTTGCCGAGCTCGCCCGCCGCCTCGTCGAACGCCTGCTCGACCTCGTCGGGCGCGCTCGACTCCGGCATCCCCGGCGAGCCCCCCGACTCTCCGCCGGCGCGGCCGCCGGAGCCGCGCGCGCCGAACGACGGATCGGGCGTGTGGAGCCGGAGCGCGAGGTCCTTGGCCGCGAGCTCGGCGTGCACGAAATCGTCCTTCGCCTTGGCGCGGTCGACGCGGAGGAGGTACGCGGGGACGATCTCGCCGAGGTCGCGCCCGAGGGAGCCCATGCGCGAGAGCGACTTCGCGCCGCTCTTCAGGACCACGTCCGCCGAGGCCATGCGCACCGTGGCCGGGGCGCGCTCCTCGGCGCGCTGGGCGGCGAGCGCGGCGAGCGCGAGCTCGTCGGCGACGTCGGCGAGCTCGCCCGCGGTCGCCCTGGCGTCTTTGAGGGCGAGGCCCTGGAGCACCGCGTCGCTCACCAGCGCCATCCGCTCGCTCGCCTTCACGAGCGCGCCGTGCGTCCCCTTCGACGGAGTCCGAGCGACGAGCGCGGCCGCGGCCTTGACCTTGTCCATCTGGCCGCGGAGCAGCGCGCCGAGCCGCTCCGGCACCTTGACGGGGCCGTAGCCGGTCGTGATCGTCGCCTCGAGGAGCTCGCCGTCCTCTTCGACGCCGGCGAGGTCGGCGTGGACGAACGCGGCGCGCTCTTTGGCGTCGGCCGGCAGCTCCCGGCTCATCCGCGACGCGAGGCTGTCGACGAAGCGATCGCGCAGCTTGCGGAGCGCGTCGAGGCGCATCGCCTCCGGCTCCCCGACCGCCGGAGGGATGATGGTGATCGCCTCGCTCTTGCCCCACTTGGGGCCGGTCACGGTGTCGTTGTCGCGCGCCTCGACGCGCACCTCGACGGGCACGTGCGTCTTCTTCAGGAACGGATCGCTCGTGCGCAGCGCGTAGCCGCCGCGCTCGAGGCGCGTCTCGCCGTCGAGGCGCGACAGCTCGCGCCGCTCCTCGCGCGCGCCGGCCCGCAGGACGAGGTGGATCTCGCGGAGCCCGTGGTCGTCCCGCGCCTCGAAGCGGAGCGGTATCTCGGCGTGATCGCCCTCGGCGGCCAGCTTGATCGTCCGCGGCGCCCCCTCGACGGTCACCACCGGCACGAGATCGGGGATCGACTCGATGTGGGTCGCCTCGGGCTCTTCGATGACGACGCCGCCGAACCGGGCCACCACCCGCAGGTCGGCGCTCTCGCCGAGCGACCACCGCGCGACGAGGCGGCCCGAGCCGTCGCCCACGAACGGGATCTCGGTCTTGCCGTCGCTCAGGTAGAGCGCGCGGCCCTTGTGCACCGGGCTGCCGGAGAAGGAGACGAGGGTGCCTCGCGGGAGCGCGAGATCGGTGTAGGGCGCACGCCGCTTCTCGTCCTCGTGGAGGTATTGCGGGGGCCGAGCGCGGAGCTCGACGTCGCCGAGGTACGCGAGGGAGACCGGGGCCACGCCCTTGCGGGCGAAGAGGACGTCGGCGCCCTCGACCAGGCCCCAGCCGCCCACGAAGAGGGACGCGAGGCCGAAGACGAGGAGCGCGAACGCGGCGGCGGAGAGCGCCGTCTGGGCGCGCCGGGCGCCGCGCTCGACCGCCACCTCCGGGATCTGCGCGAGGCGCCGGGTGAAGTGGAGGCGGGCGAGCTCCACGCTCGTCCCCGTGTTGTCCTGTTCGAGGAGGGATAGCGCGCGGAGCGCGCGATCGACCTCGGCCGGGGCCTCGCGATCGGCGGCGCGCGTCAGCGCGACGCGCGAGTCGGCGAGCCGCCGCCGGGCCATGCGGTGGAGCACCGCCGCGAGGACCGCCGCCCCGACCGCGAGGGCGCCGCTCCCGATGCGCGCGCTCGGCGTCCCCCACCGCGCGAGGAGGAGCCCCCAGGCGACCACCGCGACGACACCGATCGCGAGCGCGCGGGCGCGCGGCGCGCGCGTGCGCGCGCGGTAGGGCTCGACGAGGTCGGACAGTGAGCGCTCGACGAGCGGATCCATCGAATGAGCGAATCGTACCAGCTCGATCGGCGACTCGCGACCTCTGCCGTGCCGGAGCCGCCCGGGCCGCGGGCGACGGCGCGCCTCCTCACTGCGGCGGCGGCGGGACCGGGAACGGGAAGCCCGACATCCCCGGCAGCGGGAACGACGAGGGCATCGTCGAGGGGATGGGCGGGAACGTCGACGGGAAGACGAACGGGGTCGGCCCGCTGGACGCGCTCGCGGTCGGGATCGGCGGCGCGACGCCGCCGTCCGGCCGCGCGGTCGCGGTCGTCGTCGTGGTCGGCGCGGTGGTGGTGGTCGTCGTCGGCAGCGGGGTGGCGCCGGTGTTCGTCGACAGGGGCGTCGTGGTGGGGATCGGCGTCGACGTGTCGGCGGTGGTGGTGGTCGCCGTCGCGGTGGGCGCGGTCGCCGTCCCCGTCGCGACCGGAGGGACGGGCCTCGGACCTCCGCCCTGCTCCTGCACGTACCACACGACGAGGGCGACGCCGACGAGCGCCCCGGCGAGCGCGGGGAGGACGAGCAGCCACTTCGGCAGGCCCTTCTTCTGCGGACGGCGCGGGGGCTCGCTCCGCGCCGCGACGTACGGCGGAGGCGCCGGCGACATGCCCACCGGCCCGGGCGGCGCCCCGTAGGCGTCGGGCGGGATGTCGACGGGGGCGGCGCGGGCGGTCGACATGCCGGGCGCCGCGGCGTTGCCCATGACGAGCTCGACCGGCGCGCCCATCATCGTGCCCGTCTTGGGAGCGCCGTTCGGGGCCGCTGCCGTGGCCGCGTGGGCGACCGCCGCGACCTGCGCCGTCTGCGGGCCGGCGGGGGCGTCGCCGGCCGGCGCGCGCGGGATGTCGCCGCCCACGAGCCGCACCGTGCCCCCACCTGCGCCCGCGGCGCGCTGCTTCTTCGACGTCGCCGACTCGAGCGCGAGCCGCATCTCGGCAGCGCTGGAGAATCGGACGTCGGGGCTCGGCGCCATCGCCCGGTGCACGAGGCCGGCGATCTCGGGGGTCACGCCGGGGGCGGCGTGCACGAGCGGCTTGACCTCACCCCGCTGCACCTTGAGCGCGATGACGCGCGCGTCGTCGCCGGACACCGGCCGGTGCCCCGCGATGAGCTCGTAGAGCATGACGCCGACGGAGTAGATGTCGGCGCGCGCGTCGACCTGATCGGCCGAGAACGCCTGCTCGGGCGCCATGTACTCCGCCGTGCCCATCATCACGCCGGCGACGGTGAGGTTCTTCGCGCCCACCTCCGTGCGCCGCAGCTTCGCGATGCCGAAGTCGATGAGCTTGAGGACGGGCTTCCCGGCCGCGTAGGTGATGAAGACGTTCTCGGGCTTGAGATCCCGGTGGATGACGCCGAGCGCGTGCGCGGCCTCGAGGGCGTGCAGGATCTGGAGCGTGTATTCGCACGCCACGGCCTCCGGCGCCTTCTTGTCGCGGTCGAGGAGCGCCGACAGCGGCTCCCCCTGCAGGAGCTCCATGACGAGGTACGCGACGCCGTCGGGGGTGCGATCGACGTCCGTGACTTGGACCACGTGCGGGCTCTTGATCTGCGCCGAGACGCGGGCCTCCTGGAGGAAGCGGTCGACGAGGCCCGAGCGGCGGGCCATCTCGCCGTGGAGCACCTTGATGGCGACGTGCGTGCCGAGCATGAGGTGCTCGGCCTCGAACACCGAGCCCATGCCGCCGTCGCCCACGAGGCGCAGGAGCTTGTACTTCTGGTTGACGACTTGGCCGACGTCCACGACTTCTGGCCTTTAGCACACCTCAGGCGGCGTCGCGGAGAGGCGCCTGCTCGGCGCCTGCGGCCGGCAACTTGAGGATCTCGGAGGCCGTCTCGGAGTCGGCGACCGCGGTGAAGACCGGCTTGAGCGCGTCGTCGTCGGCGGCGGCGCCGAAGGCTCCGCTGACCGACATCGCGCGCGCCTGCGGCCCATCCAGCACGAGATAGACGTCGGTGGCTCGGCTGGCGGCGGGGGCGGTGATGACGTAGGCGATGCGGGCTCGGTCGAGGTGGAGCTCCTCGTTGCCGCGGCGGATGAGCACGCGGCGGTCGGTGACGAAGTAGCGCGTCTGCCGCGCCAAGAGCTTGGGCCGGATCCACGACGAGTAGAACGCCGAGACCGCGAGCGCCACGAGCCCGAGGAGCACCAGCACCGTCGCCGCGACGAGGAGCGTGAACAGGAAGGTGGAGAGGACGTGAGCGCGCGCGAGGGTGGTCATCGCGGGGACGAAGCGCACGAGGGACTTGCCCACCACCACGAGGAGGCCCGCGCCGATGAGGACGCCGAGCACCCGCTTCTTCGTCCACGGAGAGGCGGTGGGGATCGCCGACCAGAGGACGCGCTCGCCCTCCTCGAGCCGCTGCGGGAGCGGCGGCGCGCCCTCACGGGGCGAGCCCGAGGGCGCGGCCGGCGCCGACGAGGCGAGGCGCACGCCGCGAATGAGCGCGAGGACGCGATCGGGGGCCTCGACGGCGGAGAGCTCGAGGCGCAGCGTCCGCTTGAGCGCTCCGGTCGGCACCGCGCGCTCGAGCACGAGCGCGCCGACGTTCGGGGTCGTCCGGCTCCACCGGATGATCGCGTAGCTGATCTGCGAGCGATCGATGGTGCGCCGGAGCGGGCCGCGCTTCACGATCACGTGCTTCTCGGTGACGAGGTACTCCACCTTCTCGGCCCACACGAGCGGGAGCCGCCAGGCCGCGACCGCGAGGAGGGCGCACCAGGCCGAGAACGCGAGCATCCCCCCGACGGATCGGTGCAGCGCCATCGCGTTGACCACCGAGAAGAGCAGCGTGCTGGTGGAGAAGACGGCGGCGGTGATCGCCGTGATGCGGTACACGAGCGGCACCTCCGCCCGTGCGGGGCGCCCGCGCCACAAGATGGTTTCGCCGAAGAGGGAGTCGCGCCGCGCCATGGGTGTCGCGGGGCATGAAGGTGAAGCAGCCCCAGACTTTCAAAGATGGGCGCCTCACCCATCCCTGTAAAGGTGGGACAACGACCGCAACCCCCGCCTTGGCTACCTTCACCCGAGAACGGGGCGAGAAAGGTAGGAGCTTGGAGCAGGGATTTACCGGGGCAACGGAATGGGCGCGTTTCGCCGGGGCGTCCCGCGCTCGAACGCCTGGGCGGCGAGGGCGCTCACGAGGGCTGGGAACGCGTGGCCCGCGACCGCGGCCGCCTCGGGGTAGAGGCTGGTCTCGGTCATGCCCGGCAGCGTGTTGACCTCGAGGAGCGTGACCGCCGCGGCGTCGCCGTCGTCGCCGACCACGAAGTCGACGCGCGCGAGGTCGCGGCAGCCGAGGGCGCGGAAGGCGCGGACCGCGACCGACTGCACGGCCTCGAGCACCGGCGCGGGGAGGTTCGCGGGGCAGGTGTGCACGCTCCGCCCTTTGGCGTAGCGAGCCTCGTACGTATAGAACGCGTCGCTCGGCGACTCGATCTCGGTCGGCGGCAGCGCGCGCGCCGAGCCGCCGAGCTCGAGCACGCCGCACGTGACCTCGCGCCCGCGCGCGAAGTGCTCGACGAGCACGACGTCGTCCTTGTCGAGGACGGCCGCGATCGAAGCGGCGACGTCGGCGTCGGGGGCGTCTTCGCCGTGGCGCGCGACGGCGATCGCGGAGCCGCCGGCCGCGGGCTTCACGACGACGCGGGCGCCGACCTCGCGCCGCGCGTCGCGGGCGAGCGCGATCGGATCGCCCCGGCCGTACGCTCGCCCGCGCGCGACCGGCAGGCCCGCCGCCTGGAACGCGACGCGCGCCGACGGCTTGTCCATGGCGAGGGCGCTCGCGAGGACGCGGGAGCCGACGTAGGGGACGTCGAGGACCTCGAGCAGGCCCTGCAGGCACCCGTCCTCGCCGACCGCGCCGTGGACCACGGGGAACACGACGTCGTACCCGCCGGTGCGGATCGAGTCCGCGAGCCACGCGTCGAGCTCGATCGACGCCACCCGGTGGCCGGCCTCGCGCAGCGCCGCGGCGACGCCGCGCGCCGACGCGCGGCTGACCTCGGCCTCGGTCGACGGACCGCCCATCACGACCGCGACCGAGAGCGCGGTCATCGCCCGGCCCCGCTCGCCCCCGAGAGGTCGACGAGGTCGATCCCGATGCGCTGCGAGATCTCGAAGATGCGCTGGTCGCGGTAGAACTCGCCGAACACGATGCGGCGGATGCCCGCGTTCGCGATGAGGCGGAAGCAGGCCCAACACGGCGACGCGGTGACGTAGATGCTCGCGTCGGCGATGCTCACGCCGTGGCGAGCGGCGTGGACGATGGCGTTGGCCTCGGCGTGCACCGTGCGCACGCAGTGCCCGTCCTCCATGAGGTGCCCCTCGTCGTCGCAGTGGGGCATGCCGCGGATCGAGCCGTTGTAGCCCGTCGCGAGGATCGCCTTCTCGCGGACGATGACCGCGCCGACGTGCTTGCGGTCGCACGTCGCGCGGGTCGCGACCTCGCGGGCGATGTTCATGAAGTATTCGTCCCAGCTCGCCCGCACCCGGCCCCCGTGCACCCCTTCGGTCGACATGGCGCCGGTTTACCGCGTTTTGCTTCGTCCGGGGAGCGGCATCGGGTATCCTCGGGGCGATGGATCGGGGATCAGGCGGCGTTCGAACACGCGCGGTGGCGTTGGCCACGGCCCTGTCGCTCACGATCGCGCAGGCGGCCGCGGCGGCGCCCGGCGTCGTCGCGGTGACGCCGACGTGGGGCGCGCCGACCTCGAAGGCGCCGCCCCCGCCGCCGCCGCCCCCTCCCGCCGACGTCGACGTCGCCGAGCAGCTCTACGGGAAGCTCGACTACGAGGCCGCCAACGGCGTGGCCGAGCGGGTCGTGAAGCTCCGCGGGCTCAGCCACGACCAGCTCGTCCGCGCCTACCGCATCCTCGCGATCACGCACGCCGTCCTCGACAACGAGGAGAAGTCGCGCGACGCGTTCATCCTCCTCCTCAACTACGATCCCGACTTCCAGCTCGATCAGAACCTCGGGCCCAAGGTGTCGACGCCGTTCTCGGAGGCCAAGGGCCACTGGAAGGCGCAGTCGGTCAAGCCGGGGCTCGACGTGCAAGTCGCCGTGCGCGCTCAGGAGGCGGGCGTCCTCCGCGTCACGACGCGCGACCCGGGCCGCTTGGTCAAGAAGGTCAACGTCGGCTACCGCTGGTCGTCGTCGGGCGACTACACCACGAGCACCATCGCCGTCGGCGAGGGCGTGACGGTCGAGGTGGCGCCGAGCCCCGCCGGCAAGACGCGCATCGACTACTACGTGCAGGCGCTGGACGAGCGCGAGGGGGTCGTGCTCGAGAGCGGCTCACCGCAGGTGCCGAAGACCGCCTTCGCCGAGGCCAAGGGCGGCGGCGGCGGCGGCGGCGGTGGCGGCGGCGGATTCATCGGGAGCACCACGTTCTGGATCATCGCCGGCGCGGTCGTCGTCGCGGGCGGGAGCACCGCGGCGTTCTTCGCGTTCCGCCCGAAGGACGCGCCCACGCAGGCGACGCTCACGCCGACGATCAACTGCGGCGGCGACAAGTGCCGCTGACGCGCCTCGCCCCAGGAGCGGCGCTCACGGACACTGGCGGTTGCAGAACTGGGTGACCGACGTGCAGGTCGTCACCGGCGGCTCGCGATCGTGGATCGGCGTCAAATACAGGGGCACGGGGAGGTTCCCGTCGCCCACCGTCTGGAGCGAGCAGCCGATGTAGGTGTCGGTGCCGGAGTGCTGGCCGACGACGAGCAGCGCGACCTCACCGTAGTCGACGGTGAGCGGGCGCTTCTGATCGCGGGCCTCGCACACGTTGCCGAGCTGCACCTCGCCCATGCGCGCGCCGAGCTCCTGCCCCGAGCGCTTCTTCTGCACGAGGTTCGAGCAGAACGTGGCGCGCGCCGGGCCGGAGGGCGCGTCGAACACCGAGAGCACGATCGAGTCGGTGTAGACCGCCGCGGCGGTGGACGGGAACTGGAGCGTGTAGCTGACCGGCGAGGGGTCGGACTTGGCCGAGCACGCGAGCGCGGCGACGCCGGCGGCGGCGGAGAGCGCGAACGCGCGGGCGATCGTCGCAGAGCTCACTTGATGCCCTCCAGCTCCTCGGGCTTGAAGCGGCGCACCGGGTCGGGGAGGAAGGCGCCCTTCTCCACCTTCCACACGATGAAGCCGCCCTTCACGTCGCCGTTGTCGCTGAAGTCGCAGTCGCCGCTCGCGCCCTTGTAGTCGATGTCCTGACCGTTCAGCATCGCCTGCACGGCCTCGCCGTACTGCGAGGGGCCGAAGACCGTCCCCTTGGACGAGACGTCGAAGAGGGCGTCGCGGATGCGGGCGCGATCGCTCGTCGTCCCCGCGCGCTGGATCGCGAGGGCGATGAGGATCGCCGCGTCGTACGTGTTGGCGGTGAAGGTCGGCGGCTCGCCGGGGTAGTAGGCGTTGAAGACCTTCTTGAACTGGACGAACTCGTTCGACTGCGGGTTCGTGTCCGGGTTCGTCCCGTAGACGCCGTCGGCCATGAACTCGGTGCCGGTCTTCGACGAGGTGATGAACCCCGGGGTGAAGATGCCGTCGGTGCCGAAGACCGGGACCGACGCGTTCTTCGCCCGGAGGTCGATCATGAAGCGCGCGCCGATCTTCTCGTACGCGATGAGGACGATGCAGCTCGGGGGGGTGGAGCCGAGCACCGAGGTCACCTGCGCTTCGTAGCTCGAGGCCGCCTTCTCGGGGAGCTCGACCTTGGCGGCGACCACGCCGCCCTGTTTGGGATAGAGCAGGGCGATGGTGTCGGCCATGCCGCGCCCGTAGTCGTTGTCGATGTACGCGAGCGCGATCGACTTGCAGAAAGGCCCCGTCCCGCCGCCGCCGCCGCCGTCGGCGGACGCGTCGCCGGCGCCCGCGTCGGCCTTGCCCCCGAACGGCCCCGAGAGCGCGAGCTTGATGACGGCCTTGGCCTGGAAGTCGTCGTTCGGCGTCGTGCGGAAGAGGTAGCGGTCGCCCTGGGGCTCCACCGTCGACAGGCTCGTCGCGGTCGCGCTCGGGGCGAGGAGGAGCACCTTGGCGGCGCTCGTGAGCGAGTGGGCGGCCGCGACCTGGCCGCTGCCGATCGGCCCGATGAGCCCGAGCACCTTGTCGCGCTCGAGCAAGCCCTTGATGCCGCTCGTGAGGCGGTCGCCGGACTCGCCGCCGTCGTCGTTGAACTTGAAGGTCACGGGCCGGCCGAGGATGCCGCCGTTGGCGTTGATCTGGCTCTCGGCCACGCGCACCACGTCCCGGAGCGGGGCGGCGAACGTGTCGAGCTCACCTCCGGTGAGCGCCAGCGACACGCCGATCGGGATCGCGTCGGGGCTCGTCGACTTGGGCGGATCGGCGGGGCTGCACCCCTCCTCCACCGCCGCGCCCGCGGTGAGCATGGCCACCGCGCCGCACGCGAGCGCGATCGCCACCGCGCGGTGCGCGATGCGGGCGGCGTCAGAGCGGCGATACCCCATGGGCGGAAGTATCACGGATTTCGCGGGTCATGACCAGTCCCGTCGCACCGTCTCCCACACCGCGGCGCTCCGCGGCGGGCGTGGCCCACCCCTCGAGGAAGGATGCATTCTGCATCGATGAGCGCTTCAGTAAGCGAAGCGCTTGCCGGTGACCTCGCCGGGCTTGATGACGACCGTCGCCGTCTGCTTGATGCCCTTCTCGGGGTTCTCCATCGTCAGCGTGTAGGTCCCCGGGGGCAGCGACACGCGGTTGAGGGGGGTCGTGCCGAGCACTCGGCCGTTCGCCGAGACCCGCGTCCAGGGCGCGGTGTCGAGCGAGAGGAAGCCGTTCTCCTCGGCCGGGGGCGGCGGCGGCGGCGCCGTCGCGGCGGTCGTCGCCGCGGTGGAGGCCTTCGTCGTCGAGGTGGGCGGGGGCTTGATCGCCACGGTCCCCGTCGGGCGCACCGCGGTCACCGCCCCGGTGGAGGCGGTGGTGCCGGTCGGGGCGGTCGCGGTCGGGGTCGCGGTGACGGTGGCGGTGCCGGTGGGCTGGCCGGACGTGACGGCGACGGGGCCGCCGGACGCGGTGCCGATCGGCTCGACGGTCGCGGTGGGCTGCCCGGTCGGCGTCGGCCCGCCGGCGACGACGCCGGGGTCGCGCGACTTGATGAAGATGAAGAGGAAGACCGCCAGCGCGAGCACGAAGAAGCCCGCGGCCACGAGGAGCAGCGCGACGTTGCCGGTGCGCGACGGGGGCGCCTGCGCGGCGGGGACGGCGCCGCTGTGAGCGGGCGCATGGGGATAGTTGGAGACGATTCCGCTGCCGCTCCCGCTGCCGCCGAGCCGGAGCAGCTGGCCGGTGACGTGGGCGCCGGAGCCCTCCATCCGCTTGAGCGACTCGGCGTTGAGCGCTTGCAGCTCCTGGGTGCTCGAGGCCTGGGTGATCACCGCCATGTGCTTCTGGATCTGGCGCTGCACCTCCTCGCGCACCTTGCCGAAGAGGTGGAGCATCATCCGCCCCACCTCGTCTTGGCGAGGCGTCCCCGACCGCGCGAGGTACACCTCGAGGGCGTCCCGCATCTCGGCCGCGGACTGGAAGCGCATCATCGGGTCCTTCTCGAGCGCCCGCGCGACGATGTCGTCGAGCATCGGGTCGATGACCCCACCCCGGCCGCCGCCGAGGACCTGCGACACGCGCGGGATCGGCATGTTCATGAGCCGATGGAGCGTCTGCGCGGCGCTCTCACCGGTCATCAGGCGCTGACCGGTGAGCATCTCCCAGAGCACGATGCCCATCGGGAAGACGTCGGCGCGCGCGTCGATCGGGCCGCCCATCGCCTGCTCCGGCGACATGTACGCGACCTTGCCCTTGAGGACACCCACCTCGGTCTCGGTCGACGACAGCGCCGCCTTCGCGATGCCGAAGTCGACGAGCTTCGAGTGCCCCTCGTAGGTGACGAAGATGTTGTGGGGCGAGACGTCGCGGTGGATGATGTTGAGCGGCGTGCCGTCGTAGTCGGTGAGCGTGTGGGCGAAGTGGAGCCCGGTGAGCGCGTCGGCCACGATGCGCCCGCAGAGCGCAGGGGGGAGCGGCTCGCGGCGCTTCAGCGCCTCCTTCATCACCTTGTTGAGCGACTGGCCCTCCAGGTACTCCATCGCGATGAAGTAGATCCCGTTGTGCTCGCCGACCTCGTAGGTGTGGACGATGTTCGGGTGGTTGAGGCGGGCGGCGAGCCGCGCCTCGTCGAGGAACATGTTGCGGAAGCTCGCCTCGTCGGCGAGCGCCTGCCGAAGCCGCTTGATGACCGCGAGCTTGTTGAAGCCCATCGGCCCGCGCGCGACCGCGAGGAACACGTCGGCCATCCCGCCACGGCCGAGGCTCGCGAAGAGTTGGTATTTGCCGAACGCGGTGGACGAGGAGGACACCCCTTCGGGCATCCCCTCGATGGCCGCGCGCGGCTCGCCGACGGGGCTGTTCATCCGCCTTATGGAGTATCGCCATGTCTACATGCGGTCAAGGTGACCGACATGTAGGACGGATTTTTACCGCTCGAGCGCAAACGCAGGCGCGCGGGCCCGCGGATCACTTCGGCGGGACGGGCGCGGTGCCGGTGTTCTTCTCGTCGTTCGACCACTCGAACTTGTCGAGGAGGACCGTCGAGTCGAGCGCGCCGTCACCCGAGTCCCAGATCGCGAAGGTGAGCGTGATCGTGTCGCCCGGCTTCGCCGGCGCCTGCGTGACGAGCCACCCCGTCGCCGCGTGGCTCTCGAACGTGGTGCCGCTCAGCGTGTTCGGCCCGAGCGGGCACTTGAAGTCCTTGCCGCCCGCGGTGCGCGGCGAGCAGACCTGCAGGAGGCTGTTGTTGACGCTGATCGGGTTGCCGTCTTGGTCGAACGCGATGTTGTTGGTGTCGGGCAGGCCCGCCGGCACCGGGAGCAGCGTGGTGACGAAGCGGTCGTTGAACTCGCTGCAGATGTAGACCGGGAACTCCTCGGTGAAGAAGTTCTGCTGGTAGCTGAAGCCCTTCGCGTTGGTGGGCACGCGGAGCTGGATCTGGAGCGCGGCGCCGTCCTGGGGCGGCCCGGTCTTGACGCCCTTGCCGGCGCACGCGGGCGCCTCCTGGACGATGTAGCCGCTCGGCGGCCCGTGCACGCGACCGCTGAACCCGCCCTTCGCCTTCGTGTGCGTCGAGAGGCTTCGCGCGTTGCCCGACGAGAGCGCGAGCATCGCCTTGCCCTCTTGGGGGTTGTTGACGCCGAGCTTGTCGCGGATGCCGAAGCCGTCCATGTCGAGGCTCGACGTGGAGCCGTCGGGCCACATGTATTTGGCCGAGAGGACGCCCCAGGTCTTGTCCTTGCCCGTGGCCTTCGGATCGACCTTCTTGCAGAGGCCCATCGCCTTGGCGCCGTCGTACGGGTCGTTCGACGTCATCGAGAGCCCGTCGTCGCAGCTCTCGACCTCGTCCACCTCGCCGTCGGAGTCGTCGTCCTTGCCGTTGCCGGGGACCTCGAACGCGCCGGGGTTGATGTTCGGGTTGCAGTCGTCGCTGTCGCCGTCGGCGGCGCTGTAGCCGTCCTTGTCGAAGTCGCTCGTGTCGCCGGCCTTGATGTGGCACGGCCCGGCGTCGCCCTGACCGCCGAAGCCGTTGTTGTCGCCCCCGTCGCCGCCGCCGCCGTCGGCGTTCGTCCCGTCGTCGAAGCCGCTGCCGCGCGAGTTGCCGGAGCAGGCGGCGAGGACGCCGAGACCGACGACCGCGGCGAGCGAGAACCAGGTGCCGATGCGAGCGGATGCGAGCTTCATCATGAGGAGGACCTTCCAAGCAACGAGGCGCGGGGCTTCGTGCCACGTTTCATGCGCAGCGGGTAGGCGTTTCTGGTCGTGAGACCCAAGTGAGAGGGAGATTCTCCCACGTGCACCTACATGACGCCAAGGTCACGGGAAAATTCGGCAATCTGCTGGAGGCCGAGGACGCCACCGCCGCGAGCGCCAAACCCTGGGGTGCCGGTGGCCGGGCCCGTGTCGCGTCCGCGTGGGCCCCGGGGGCGCACGCCGGCAGTCCGCGCTTGCGGTGCTCGGCGGGGGAGTGTACTCGCGGCTCATGACAGGTCGTGCGAGGCGGGCCCTCGGGGTCGCACTGGTCGCGATGGCGGCGCTCGGAGCGGTCGCGGCCGCGCCGCTGGCGGCAGCGAAGACCGAGGTGGACCGCGCCGAGATCGCGAAGGGCGCGGAGGCGATCGAGCGCGATCCCAAGGCGCGGGCCGTCGCCAAGGAGCCGCTCGCGAAGTGTCGCGCGGCGCTCGATCGCGCCGCGCGGCTGCGCGCCGCCGGCGACGAGCCGCACGCGCGCATCGCCGACACCGTGGCCCAAGCGTGGCTCGACGCCGCGCGTGACCTCGTGAAGGCGGACTCCGCGCTCGCCGACGCCCAGCGGGCGCAAGCCGACGCCGTCGACGCCGGCACGCAGGTGGAGCGGACGCGCGCCGCGGTCGAGGAGGCGACGATGCAGAACGGGCGCGTGCGCGCCCAGCTCGACGCCGCCGAGCGCGAGGGCAAGGACGAGCCGGCGCGCACGAGCGCGGTCGCGGCCGACGCCGGCGCCAAGCCCCCGGCCCCGCGCGCCGCCGACGCCGGCGCCCCC
>JAEUKG010000516.1 GCA_016794325.1 Myxococcales bacterium
TCGGCGGGTGCGTCGTGACGACCCCGTCGGGCAAGCAGTGGGTCTACCGCTTCGTGCTCAAGAACAAGGGCAACTCCGGCGGCACCATCCCGATGATCAAGATCGAGGTGGCGCACCCGAGCCCCAACGTGTCCCAGATCACCAAGTACCTCTTCAACGTCCCGCTCGCGGCGGGGGAGACGAAGACGATGGTGATCGACATCCCGACGCTCTACGCGACGAGCTACACGGTGACCACGTCGGTCGATCCCGCGGCCACGATCCTCGAGTGGTCGAAGACCAACAACGTCCTCGTGGAGAGCGAGTGGTGGTACAACGGCGGCGGCCTGCACTACTGCGACTGAAGCGCGTGGGTGCGCGCTCGCCGGCGCGTGCTACACCTCGCCGGTGCTGGTCTCGGTCCAACGCTTCGCCGTCGACGGCCTCGGGTGCGCCCGAGACACGTGGGCGCTCTACGGCGGCGGGCTCCGGCTGCACATGGTGCGGCATCGGCGCATGGGGGCCGACGACCGCCTCGTCCCCCTCCTCGCGTTCGGCCGGCCCGCCGCCGGCCGCAACCTCGTCGGGCTCGCGCTCGAGGGCCGGAGCTACGCGCGGATGCGCGGCCGCGACGGCACCGACGAGCTCGTGGGGAGCGCGACGCTCGCCCCCGGGCGCGGCGCGTTCTCGGCCCGGATCGAGCCGGACGACGAGGAGACGTCCTCGCTCACGATCGAGCTCGATCCCGCGGTCCACGGCGGCCCCGCGCTCGTCGCGGAGACGGGCGCGCTCGCGAGGCCGGGGCGGGCGGGCGAGCTCGCCGGCGCCCTCCGATCCGCGATCGAGCTCGCGTGGGCCGATCCCGCCGCCCTCCCGCTCGTCGCGCAGGCGGCCGACACCCTCGGCGACGCCCTCCGCGCCGAGGGCCTCCCCATCCCGCGGCTCGAGCCCGGCGCCTCGCCGCCGGTCTCGCCCTCGCTGCGCGCCCTCGCGCGCGCGGTGGACCTCGCGCTCTCGCAGCGAGGGGCTCGCCCGATGCTCGTCGACGTCGAGTCGGCGAGCGGGCGCACCGCGCGCACGCTCGAGCGCGCGTTCCCGGCGCTGTGCGGGCTCTGGGGTCAGCCGGCGGTCTCGTTCCGCGATCACGCCCGACGCGCCGTCCTCGCGCGCGCGTGCTGGGCGATGACGAGCCCCGGCGCCACCACCGAGGCGGTGGCGCGCGCCGTCGGCTTCGCGTCGCCGAACGCGTTCTGTCGGGCGATGGCGTCGTACGGTCTGCCCTCGCCGGGCCGGGTCCGCGAGCGCTTCCGCGCGCTCGGGTAGACGGGTAGACGCCGTGTCTACGGCGGGAGGTTCGAGTAGTGCGGGGTGAGCGGCACGTCTCGGCCGACGCCCTCGACGGTGATCGCAGACACCCACACCTTGCCCGTCCCGACGAGGCCGGTGCCGACGCTGACGTTGCGCGCGCCGTCGGGCACGTCGAGCACGAGCTGGATCTCGGACCAATCGGAGGAGGTCCCGCTGAGGCGGCGTCCGGCGGGCGCGCCCATGTTGTCGAGGACGTAGCCGAGCCCGGCGTCGATGCGGAACCACAAGAACGCCTGCCCCGCGTCCTCCACGCGCACCTTGGCGCGCACGCGGTAGCGCTTCTGCCAGAGCGCGTCCTCGACGCGCAGCGAGGCGGTCGACGCGGCCCACGTCTTCGCCGTCGCGCCCTCGGTGGACGCGAGGAGCGCCGACGGGGCGCCGCCGGCGGGCGCGGTCGGGTCGAGCGACAGCGCGTAGAAGGGCGACTGGCCGGCGGGGCGGTTGGGATCGTCCTGCCGGAGGTCGGCGGGGGCGATCACGAACGTCGGGCCGAGGTCGACGGGCGCGGCGTCGGCTCCCGCGTCGGCGGCGACACCGGGACCGGCATCGCTCGCGCCGCCGCCCGCCGCGGGGGGCGGCGCGGAGGGCGGGGGGATGGGCGGCGTCGGCGCGCCGTCGGAGCACGCGGCGAGGGTCAGGGCGAGGAGGGGAGCGGCGAAGAGTCGTGTCGAGCGCATGCCCGACGGTGTACGGCGCGCGCCGGGCTCGGTCGATGATCCGGATCCGACATCGACCCTCGCGCCGGCGACG
>JAEUKG010000518.1 GCA_016794325.1 Myxococcales bacterium
TGGCCGCCGCGGCCGACGCCGGCGTCGACGCGCTCCTCGTGGTCGACCTCCCCCTGGGCGAGGGCGAGGCCCTCCGCGCCGCGGCCCGCGCGCGCGGCGTCGCCGTCGTCCCGCTCGTCGCCCCGACGAGCCGCCCCGAGCGCGCCGCCGACATCGCGCGCGACCTCGCCGCCCCGGGCTTCCTCTACTACGTGAGCGTCGCCGGCGTCACCGGGGCCCACCACGGCTCGCTCGAAGGGGCGAGCGCGCGCGCGGCGGAGTGGCGCGCGCGCACGTCGGTGCCCACGGTGGTCGGCTTCGGCGTCGACACGCCCGAGAAGGCGCGCGCCGCGGCCTCGGCGGTGGACGGCTGCGTCGTGGGGACCGCGCTCGTCCGCGCCGTCGAGGACGGCGTCGGCGCGAGCGACCGCGCGGCCCGCGTGACCGCGATCGTCGCCGGGATGCGCGCCGCGCTCGACACCGAGTAGCGCCACCCGGTAGAAAGCCCCTCGCGATGCTGTACCTCTGCCTCTCCGACATCCAGGGCAACCTCGATGCCCTGCGCGCCGTCCTCGCGACGGCGGAGCGGCGAGCGTTCCAGCGGCTCTTGGTGGCCGGCGACATCGTGTTCCCCGGGCCCGAGCCGCTCGAGACGTGGCGCCGCCTGAGCGCCGCGGGGGCGATCATGGTGCAGGGGCTCACCGACCGCGCCCTCGTCACGCTCGATCCCGCCGGCATCGAGACCACCACCGAGCGCGAGGCGGAGATGGTGAAGCGGATGCGCGAGGTGCGCGCCGAGCTCGGCGACGTGGTCCTCGAGCGCATCCGCCGCCTGCCGACGAGCGTGCGGATCCCGCTCGAGGACGGCGGCGAGCTCGTCCTCGTCCACGGCGCCCCGCTCGATCCGTCGGAGGCGCTGTCGTTCGACCTCGACGACGACGAGCTGCTCGCGCTCCTCGGCGACGACCCCGCCGACCTCGTCGTCTGCGGGATGAGCCACGTCCCGTTCGATCGCACCGTCGGCGGCGTCCGGTTCGTCAACGTCGGCAGCGTCGGCGACGCGCCCGACGACGTCGCGAACCCGGGCGGGCCCGTCCTCGCGCCGCGCTACGCCCACGCGACGTGGGTGGAGACGACGCCCGCGGGCCTCTTCGTGGAGCAAGTCCGCATCCCGCTCGGCCCCGCCGACGACTGACGCGCCCCGCGCGCGGTGAGAAAGTTGCCGGAGCGCTGCTCGGCACGGGACAATTCGCCCCACGTGATCGAACGAAGAGCGCGCGGCCCGAGCCTGCGCAAGGCAACGAAGGAGCGCCTCGTCGTGCTCGGAGGTGTCCGCGTGCGGACCTCCGACGCGCGGCTGCGCGAGATGTTCGCCGCCGCCGACGTGGTGAGCGAAGGCGGCGTCCGCGACGAGGCGGGTGGCCCCACCTGGTACGGCTCGACGAGCCTCATCCTGCCGCTCCCCGACGACCTCGGGGAGGCCGACCGGGAGCTCGCGCGCGCCGTCGTCGAGCGCGACGTCCACGCCCGGCTCCGCGCCGTCCGCGCCGCC
>JAEUKG010000540.1 GCA_016794325.1 Myxococcales bacterium
CGTGTGCCGCGGCGTCGGCACGGCGTCGGCGGAGGCGGTGGGCGGAGGCGCGCTCGGGTGCGCGGCGGCGGGGACGACCGACGGGCCGCGCCCGGCGCGCTCCTCCGTGAGCCGCACGGCCACCGGTGCGCCGAGGCCGACCGCGGGCGGCGGCGTCGAGGGCCCGTAGCGGCGCAGGATGTCGATGAGCGCGTCGTGCACCGCGAACGCGTCGTGAGGGCGGTCGTCGGGTCGGCGGGCGAGCATGCGCAAGAGGAGCGTCTCGAGGTCCGGCGGCAGCCCGGTCACGCGTTGCCCCGGCGGCACGGGCGCGTGGGTGAGCGGCTTGAGGAGGAGATCGGCCTGGCCGCGCCCGTCGAACGGGAGGTGCCCGGTGACCATCTCGTAGAGCACGACGCCGAGCGAATACACGTCGCAGCGCGCGTCGATCGGGTTCCCCTCGACGTATTCGGGCGCGATGTAGCCCGGCGTGCCGAAGAGCTGCTCCGAGAAGGTGAGCGCCGGCAGGTCGACCATCTTCGCGATGCCGAAGTCCATCAGCTTGACCGCGTCCTCGGCGAACTCGGGCACGAGCATGATGTTCTCGGGCTTGAGGTCGCGGTGGATGACGTTCATCTGGTGGGCGCGCGCGAGGGCGCTCGCGACCTGGATCGCGATCCGCACCCCGCGCGGCCACGCCATCGGCCCCGGCTGGAGCGCGGCGAGCAGGCTGTCGCCCTGGACGTACTCCATCACGAGGTAGGCGACGCCGTCGGCCTCGCCGACGTCGGTGATCTCGACGATGTTGCGGTGGTTGATGCGGTTCACCGCGCGCGCCTCCCGCAAGAAGCGCTCCCGGTGGGCGGGGTTCAGGCCGAGGTCTTGCCGCAGGATCTTGATCGCGCTCAGCCGCTCGATGATGACGTGACGCGCGAGGTACACGACGGACATGCCGCCGGCGCCGAGGCGACGGATGAGCCGGTAGCGAGCCGCGATCGTCCGCCCGAGGAACCGATCGGTGTTCTTCTTGAGCTCCGATCCGCACTCGGGGCAGAACTGCGCGTCGTCCGGATACAGCTCGGAGCAGCTCGCGCAGATCTTCACAGAGCGCAGGATAACGCCAGTGCGCGAGGCGCGGTAGGATATCGCCCTACCAAGAAACCGGCCTCCGCCGCCGCCGCGAGGCCGCTTTGGCGCGAGCGGGAAGTGCGCCGCGGGCCGGCGAGTGCTCTGGTCCGGGCATGGCCCTCGACCTCCACGCCTCGTTCAACCCCGCCGTCGCCGCCGCCCTCCCCGAGTACTCGCGGCGTTCGCCCTTCGCCGGCCTCCTCGGCATCGAGGTCGTCGCGGTCGAGCCGGGCGCCGTCCGTTGCCAGATCGAGAGCGCGGAGAAGCTGACGAGCGGCGTGGGCGCGGTGCACGGCGGCGCGCTGGTCGCCCTCGTCGACCACGCGATGTCGCTCGCGGTGTACCCCGTCGTCGAGATCGGCAAGTGGGTCGCGACCCTCGAGCTGAAGGTGAGCTACGTCGCGCCGGTGCGTCAGGGCGTGGAGGGCCCCATCGTGGCCGAGGCGACCGTCGTCTCGCTGAAGAAGCGCATCGCGACGGTGCGGGTCGACGTCACGTTCCACGGCGAGCTCGTCGCGACCGCGATGGGCACCACGTACGTCCGGGAGCGCCTCGGCGCGGCGAGCTGAGCGGCGCGCCGCGCGCGTGCCGGCGCGCTCAGACGGGGACGGGCCCGCCGAGGAGCCCGAACCAGCGGAGCCCCCACACGACCACCTCGAGCACGAAGGCCCACAGAAGGGCGCGCACCGCGGCGCGACCCACGCGCCCGTCGAGCGCGCCGTCGGTCGTCCCGCGGGTGAAGCTGTGCCAGAACGTGAGCGCGACGACGACGCCGAGGAGGAGCGCGACGATCGGCCCGAGCGGGTTCATCCGCAGCCACTCGTGGACGTCGCCGTGCGCGACCGCCCACACCGCGCGCGTCGACCCGCAGCCGGGGCACGGCACGTGCGCGAAGCGCGCGAGCGGGCACTGGATCGCCCCCGAATAGAGGGCGAGCGTGAGGAGCCCGACCCCGACCGCGAGCCCCGCGGTCCGGCGCTTCGCGCCCCGAGGCGCGGACGGCGCAGAGAGCGTCGACGCGCGAAATTTCGCGCCCGCCTCGGTCGACGACGCGGTGGTGGCTCCTTCCGGCAGACCCGGCGCCACGCTCGGGGTGGGCTCCATCTCGCTGCACTCTACACCCGCGCTCCGCGCCCCGCGAACGCAGCCGGAGCCGAAAGCGAAAGACGCGCACCGACCTCCTCACCCCCGCGACGAGCCCGACGAGCGCGAAGAGCGCGAAGAGCGCGAAGAGCCAAAAACGCCAGAACACAAAAACCGCAAAAGAAGGAAGGAATTTCACGCCTTATGCGTAGTTTCGAGAGCGCGCGCACTTTCGTTTGGGCGAAGGCCGACTCTGTGCGATGCTCGCACCATCGTTTTTTGCCAGGAGACGACGCCCTATGACTCTTGAACCGATGAGCAATCACGGCAACCTTCAGGCAGCCGGCTACGGCCCTCCTGGCGGCGGCTACCCGCCCGGTGGTGGCGGCGGCTACGGCGGCCCGCCCCCCGGAGCTCCGCCCGGCGGCGGCGGCTACGGTGGACCGCCCCCCGGCGGTGGACCGCCCGGCGGCTACGGTGGTCCCCCCGGCGGTGGACCGCCCGGCGGCCCGCCCCCCGGCGGCGGCTACGGCGCGCCTCCCCCCGGCGGCTACGGCGGCCCGCCCCCCGGCGGCGGCTTCGGTCCTCCCGGCGGCGGATTCCCGCCCCCCGGCGGCCCCATGATGCCGGGCGCTGGCGGCGACGTGAACACGACGCTGCCCCTCGTCCTCAGCATCATCGCGGCGGTGTTCTGCTGCGGCCTCGGCAGCATCCCCGCCATCATCGGCATCGTGTTCTCGGTGCAAGCCGGCAACGCCAAGAAGGCCGGTGACCTCGAGACCGCGCGCAGCAAGGCGAAGACCGCGACCATCCTCGCGATCGTCGCGTTCGCGCTCGGCCTCCTCGCGAACATCCTGTACGCGGCGATGAACGCGCGCTGAGACCTCCAGTCTCTCGAGACGTGAGGGCCCGCGCTCCCGAAAGGGACGCGGGCCTTCCGCATTTCGGGCCCCGCGCTATCGCTGCAGAGTGCACGTAGCGCGCTGGCGGGACTCGGCGCCGTTGGTCACCGCCACGAACGCCGCGGTCGGAGCCCCGGTGAAGCGCGCCACGAGCCAGGGGTCGGTCGGGCGGCCCCGGCGGCCGCTGTCCTTGCCGGCCCTGCGCAGCTCGACGCCCTCCAGGCACACCCGCTCGGTGGACCACCGGACGCGCAGCAGCGTCGTCGACGCGTCGGCGTGCCGCTGGCCGGCGTGGGCGAAGCGGATCCAGCGGCCGCCCACCGCCACCGTCGCGCGGTAGCCCGACGCGTCCGCGCGACACGCGGGGTCGTCGGCCGAGCGCAGCGTGGCCCACGGGGCGAGCGCGATGGGCGCCCCGCCGCGGGGAAACACGAGCGCGGGCGACAGCTCGCTCGGCGGCGACTCGCCCGACGGCGTCCGCAGGATCCCGAGGCCGCCGCGCTCCGAGATCGCGAGCGCGTCGACGTTCGCGGGGTACTCCGAGGACGAAGGAGGGGGCGCGAGCTCGAAGAGGTCGACGAGGCCCGCGCCGTCGAAACGCCGCACGCGGTCGCGGCCCTCCTCGTCGACGAAGAGGAGCACGGGCTCGCGATCGGCCCCGACGACGCCGCTGCCGAGGCGCATCTCCTGGGCGACGGCGAAGCGGAGGCGCGATCCGTCGCCGCGCGCCAGCACCACCACGCCGCTCGCGCCGTGGACCGCGAGGTCGTCGGCCCCGGTGGGGTCGGCGGACGTGAGCGAGGCCATGCTCGCGTCGTCGGCCGAGGGGAACGCCTCGTTCGCCGCGACGCCGAGCAGACGCGCCCGCAGCGCGATCTCGCTCGCCGCGAACGTCGGCCGTCGGATCACCGCCGCGGGGTCGAACGGGGCGACGAAGCCGAAGGTGTAGCGAGCCGCGGCCGGATCCTTCAACGGGCCGCGGACGACGACGCCGCCCCCGGCGTCCTCGAGCTGGAAGCCGGTGACGACCGCACGCAAGGTGGAGTTGTCGTCGCCCGACACGCCGCCGCCGTCGTGCACCGGGTGAGGGAGGGTCCGCCCGTAGGCGTGGTGGAGGGCCTCGTCCGGGTCCTTGACGGGCGGGAGCTTCAACGCCCCGAGGCCGAAGCCGTCGCCGTCCTCGCCGGAGGAGCGCGCGTCGGTCGTGCGCTCCTCCCCTGCCGCGTCGCACGCGAGCTCGGGCACGCGGGCGTCGTCGACGGGCACCGGCGCTCGAGGGCGCGGCTCCCGCGCCGGGCCCGGGCTCGTCTCGCGCCAACCGACGCGGTAGAACGCGCCGAGATCGCAGCCGGCGGGGCTGCAGCTGCGCACGTCGAAGGTCGGCGTCGGGCGGCCGGTCGGAGGGGCCGCGACCTCGGTCCACGTGGTGCCGCGATCGGTCGTCTGGAACGCGCGGCCCCCCTTGCCGCGGGCGAACGCGAGCGGGCCCGACGAGACGACGAGCTCGTATTGGGTGAGCGACTGGGCGACGGAGCCGTCGTCGAACACCTCGACGTACCCGCGATCGGTCCAGGCGCGGATGGCCCCGCTCGGCATGACGTTGAACGCGCGCCACACGGTGTGGAACGGCTCACCGCGGCGCATCGCGCCGACGAGGGCGTCGACGGCCGAGCGCTGCGCCGGGTCGGCGCCGAGCGCTCGTCGGCGCGCGCGGACGGTGTCGATGACCTCGACGTCGCGGTTGGGAGGCCGCGAGACGAGGGCGAG
>JAEUKG010000698.1 GCA_016794325.1 Myxococcales bacterium
AGGCGCGGCGCGGTCGCCCTCGGCGGCCTCGTCGTCGCGGTCTCCGGCGCCGTGGGCGGGCTCGTGGCGACCACGAGCCCGAGCCTCGCGTCGCTGGTCGCCCTCTTCGGCGTCGCGTGCCTGCCGGCGTTCGTCACCGGCGTCGCGTCCCAGATCGGTCCGCGCGTCGGACGCGCCTCGGCGGCGCTGGAGCGCGCCCACCGCGGCCTCGCCGAGCCCGGGACGATCGTGCGCGCGCTCGGTCTCGTGGGCCGCGGGGCGAACGCCGCCGCCGAGGTGCGGGTCTGGGCGTCCCCCGAGGTGTCCATCGTCGGCTTCGGCGGGGTCGAGATCGCGAGCCTGAGCTCGGCGACGCTCGCCGGGCGTCGGGAGCGCCTCGAGCTCGTGGTGCGCGTCCTCGACGGCAGCCCGGCGCACGACCGCATCGTGGCGCTCGTCCCCGGGGCCACGACGCAGCCAGGGCGCCGGCCCGAGGAGCGGGTGATGACGCTCGCCCCGCCGCGCGGCGACGCCGACGGCGCGATCGAGCTCGCCCGCCGGGTGGTCGACGTCGTCCGCGAGCGCCGCGTCGCCAAGACCGGGGCCGCGCACGCGGGCGCCGAACGTCGTCAGCCGCGTGAGGTGCGCGCGCGCACCTCGGCCCCGCCCGCGCGCGGTGGCGAGCGCGATCGCAAGGACGGGCTCGAGCTCGCGCCGGCCTTCGGCGCGTGACGCTCGTGGTACCATCGGTGCGATGACCGCCGACGCGGGGCCCGCGCGCGTTCTGTCGGGCCGCTACCGGCTCGGCCCCTGCATCGGCAAGGGCGGCATGGGCGTCGTCCACGAGGGCACCGACCTCGTCCTCGATCGCCCCGTCGCGATCAAGCTCCTCTACCCGCTGGCCGACCCAGTCGCGCAGGAGCGATTCCTCCGCGAGGCCAAGACCACGGCCAAGGTGCGCCACCCGAGCATCGTCGAGGTCTTCGATTTCGGCACCACCGCCGAGCACGAGCTGTTCCTCGTGATGGAGAAGCTCGAGGGCACGACGCTCTCGACGCGCATCGCCGAGGGAGCGCTGGCGCCGTCGGAGTGCGCGCGCCTCGGGGCCGACATCGCGCTCGCGCTCGAAGCCGCGCACGCCGAGGGCGTCGTCCACCGCGACCTCAAGGCGGGCAACGTCATGCTCGTCCGCCGCGGCGACTCGGTGGCGGTGAAGCTCCTCGACTTCGGCATCGCCAAGAACGTCTCGGGCGAGGGCCAGACGCTCACCGCCGAGGGCCACATGGTCGGCACGCTCGACGCGATGGCGCCCGAGCAGATCCTCGGCGAGCCCGTCGACGCGCGCACCGACGTCTACGCCCTCGGCTGCCTCCTCTACTTCGCGCTCACGGGGCGCAAACCCTTCGAGGGGCACACGGCGGCGCAGATCATCCACAAACACGTCACGACGCTGCCGGACCCGCCGTCGACGTGGGTGGACGTGCCCGCCTCGTTCGACGCGATCGTCCTCCGGTGCTTGGAGAAGGAGCCGTCGGCGCGCTTCCCGTCGATGCGCGCGCTCGCCGACGCGCTCCTCGCCGCGGCGGCCTCGGAGACGGCGGTCGCGCCCGCCGCTCCGCCGCCGTCGCCGCCGTCGCCGCCAGCGTCGCCAGCGTCGCCGTCGCTCGTCCCCGACCTGGAGCTACCCCGCGCGTCGCCGCGCCGCCCCGAGCCCGCGCCCGCCGCGCCCGCGGTCGCGCCCGTCGCCGCGCCCGCGACGGGCCTGTCCGCGCGCACGCGCGAGATCGACTCCGACGACGAGCCCGCGAGCGCCCCCCTCGACCTCGCCGACGTCGCGCGGCCGATCGGCGGCGCCGTCGCGCCCGCGCTCGCGCCGGTGCCGATCGCGTCGACGTCACCTTCGCTCGCCGACGAGCGCGTCTGCGCGACGTGCGGCGCCGGCCTCGCCCGCTACGCGCTCTCGTGCGCCGCGTGCGGCGGCACGTCGGCGGTGGTTCGGCGCGCCGACGACGCCTCGTTCGTCCCCGTGCCCGCCCGCGCCGTCGTGCCGGAGCCGTCGCTCGTGTGGCGTACGCTCGATCGCCTGTCGCCGTCGGCGCACGGCGCTATCCTCTTCGTGTCAGCCGTGGGGCTCCTCGTCGGGCTCGCGGGGGGCCACCCGTGGCTGGCCCTGCCGCTGATCGTGCCCCTACTCGGCTCCGCCCTCGGGTTGTATTCGCACGTCCGGGGGTGAGGCGACGCCCTGTTGGCCGGAGCCAACGTGGGGCGGGGCCTCCCCCTGCGGGCCCCCAAAAAAGACAGTACAATCGGCGCGTTGCCGATGCCGCTCCGCGGGCGCGGCGGTTGCAGAACCACCCGACATGAGCGCCCTCGAGTCCCCCTCCGTTCCCGACCTCGACCTCCCCGCGCGGAGCCCCAAGGCCCGCGGCGACGGGGAGGCCCCCTCGACCGAGCCGGTCATCGAGCTCGACCTCGAGCCGGGGGCGAGCTTGCACGAGAGCCGGCCCGCGCCTCTGCGCTACTGCGACGTGTGCGGCGCTTCCGTCGCGCGGTACGCGCTCGAGTGCCCGGTGTGCGACGCGGGGCTCGGCGCCGAGGTCCCGAGCGCGCCGACCGGAGCCCTCGTCGTCGCGCCGAAGACGGCGCTCGAGCGCGCGATCGATCCGTTGACCGGTCGCTGGGCGCCGCTCCCGTCGGAGCGCCCGCTCGTCCCCGCGGCGCGCGACGCGGGCGAGCGTCGCAGCCTCTGGGACGAGATCGCGCTCGCGCCGATGGGCCTGTGGACGCGCGTGATCGCGTATTCGATCGCGATGCTCCTCGTCGGGCTCATCCTCTTCCCCTGCCGCGCCACCGGCTGGTGGACGCTCGGCTTGCTCGCGTGCGTCGTCGTCGGCGTCGTCGGCGCGATCAACCGCGCGCGCGCCGACTCGCGCCTGCCGCGCTGACGCCCCGATCGACCCCTCGGACGCCACGTCAGCGGCGCAGAGGCAGCGTGCGCGGCGGCGGGTCGAAGGCCGCCATCCGGAACCGCGGCGCGGGCGCGCTGTGGCCGCCGATGGGCGTGACGTCCCCGACGATGGGCGCTCCGCTCTGCATCTCCCTCGCGCGCGCGATGCCGAGGTTCCTGTCGCGGATGGAGCCGAGCCACGCTTCGCCGGTGTTGTCGAACGCGAGCCCGTAGAAGCCGACCCCGCCGACGTTCACCGACGCCACCGGCACGAGCGCGACCTCGCCGGTCGCGCCCGCCGCCGCGGCGCCGGCGAACTGGAGGGCGCCGCCGTCGCCGTTCGTGACCCACAGGTTCCCGTCGGCGGAGAACGCGAGCCCGGCCGGCGCGACGAGGCCGGTGGCGGCCCCGCGCAGCGTGGCCTTGGGGACGGGGGTGACGCTCGAGAGCGCGGCGGGGTCGAAGACCACGACGGCGGCGGGATCGATCGTCGTCACGTAGAGCGCGCCGTCCTTGTCGAAGGCGAGGGCCCGGGGGGTGCCGGCGACGGGGATGACGGCCTTCTTCGTCGCCGCGGCGTCGGTGACGCCGTAGCGGGAGAGGCGCTTGCCGTCGCCTTCGGCCACGAAGAGGTCGCCGGACCCGTCGAAGGCGACGCCCTGCGGGGTCGACAAACCGCGGACCGTCAAGGTGGGAGCGGGCGCGCCCGAGGCGCCGAGGTCGGCCGGGGCGTACCGGGCGACCGTCCCCGCGCCTGTGAGCGACACCCAGAGGTTCCCGCGCGGGTCGACCGCCACCGCGCTCGGCGCCGTGCCCGCGCCGGTGCTCACCTGGATGTCGCCGGCTCGGCCCGCCTCGAGGGCGTCTTCGTTCACCGCGACCACGCGGTCGTCGGCGGGGACCGGGACCCAGAGGTGCCCGCTGGCGAGCTCGCGAGTGTATCGTACACGTATCTGCGAGGAGGTCTGCTCGCTCACCGTGACCGCCCCGTCGATGCGGTCGGCGGACACGACCTGGTCGACGCGGCGGCCCGCGACGCGCGCGCGCCGGTCGACGACGCGGATGCTGTAGGAGCCCGTCGGCACGTCGTCCCAGCGCGTCGTGCCGTGGATGGTCTCGTAGAACTTGCCGGGACCGTTCACGACGATCTCGGGCTTCACCGAGTCGGGAGCGTCGACGACGACCTCGAGGCTCGCGCCGGTGCCCATGCCCGAGCAGCCGGCGATCGCGAGCGTCAAGAAGCCGACGGCGCCACGAAACCGACGCCCCGCGAGCGTCAGGTTCGTGGCGTCGAGGAGGGCGAGACCCTGGGACCGCGAGTCCTTGTTGCGCATGACGCGTCGACTCTGCAAAGGGCAGGCCTGCCGCGTCTTCGTCCTCGGCGCTCGGGCGCGCGGCCCAAGGGCCAGCGTCGTCAGGCAACGGCTGGGTCGCCGGCGCTGAGCCTCAGCGGCGGATCGAGAAGCTCCGCGACGGGGCCGCCTGCTGGCTGTTGGGCGCGTGGGCGCCCGGCCCGTCGACGAGCTGGAGCCCCGTGTCCGCCTTGTCGCAGCCCTCACCCGCGCAAGCCACCGCCCCGCCGGTCGGCTTGCCGCCGCTCACCGGCGGCGCCGCGGGATCCTCGTCCTCCTTCGGGAGGGCGGGGAGCAGCGACTCGTCGAAGCCCGCCGGCACCTGGTAGATCTCCGTGGTGGGCGGGTAGTAGTCGGACGTCGTCTCGACCTTGCGGGTGCCGTCCGCGTACGCGAGCACGCGCGAGCGCTTGATGCGGTATCCGCGGATGCCGTGCTGCTTGACGATGACCTTCTTGCCGCTGAGCCACGGCTCCTCGATGACCTTGCGCGGATAGGGCACCGTCGACACCACGTCGCGCCCGAAGGTCACGGTCACCGGCTTGCTCTTGCCGAGCACCTCGACCTTGAGCTTGTTGCCCTCGGTGCGAGCGTGGACGACGACGGGGAAGGGGTGCGGGTTGCGCACCTTGAGGTCCACGGAGGGGAACACGACGGTGGAGTCGAGGCCCATCGGGATGTACGCGCTCGGCCTCGAGTGCGGGAGGCGCTCGAGGACCTCGAGCCCGGCGAAGAAGATCGCGGCGTGGAAGGTCGAGGCGACCTGGCAGGTGCCGCCGCCCACGCCCTCGACCATCTCGCCCTTGAAGATCTCCCACGACTTCTGGAAGCCGTTGGCCTCGCTGCGCTCGCCGACGACCTCGTTGAAGCTCACGAGCTCGCCGGGCGAGAGCACGAGCCCGTCGAGCTTCTGCGAGGCGTTGTCGATGTTCTTGCCGCGCCGCTGCTGGTCGCCGCCGCGCGAGAAGTAGGTCTCGTATTCACCGATGACGGTGGAGATGTCGAGCGACTTCACGAACTCGGTCGTCATCCTCGGCGGGAACGTGCCCACCGGGAGCACCAGCGTGTCGGGCGGCGCGGACTTGCCGGAGGCGACCTGGCGTGCGGCGGCGTCGATCGCCGCGATCGCGCCGTAGCTGTCGATGTAGCGGCCGGCCTTCTCGGGGATGACGGCGCGCTTGTCGAGGTCGAGCCGCGCCGAGACCGGCGACGTGTCCTCGACCTCCTTGAGGGCCTCGAGCATCGCCGACGTCGCGGCGGGATCGGTGCGCGCCGCGATGGGCACGTCGACCTCGCCGCGGCGAGCGGCGAGGCGGGCCTCGGCGCGCTCGAAGAGATCGCCGGTCTTGCCGTAGCGGCTCGCGCGCGCGACCGTCGCCTCCTCGTCGACGGTCGCGCCGAGCTCCGCGAGGGTGCGCGTCGCGACGACTTTGTCTTCGGCCCCGGCGAGCACGACCTTCACGGTGTGGCGCTCGACGCGCTCGCGCGCGCCGTGAGCGAGCGCGCGGACCTCGGCCTCGCTCGCCACGGTGGTGCCCTCCACGCGAAGGCCCGGGGTGACACCCGCGGGGGTGAGCCAACGCAGACCGGCGTAGCCGCCGCCGCCGAGCGACAGCAGGTACACGGCGAGGATTCCAAAGCGAACCGGGGTCATCGTGGAGGCTGAACGCCGCTCGCGAGTATCGTTCATCCCGGGCCCGAGCGCCAAAAGTGAACGCACAGTCACGAGCGCGCGACGGGCCGGGAGCGAGCCCCTCCGAGGAGACCGCCGACCGGGGCACCGATCGAGCGCGTACGGGTTGTCTAAGTGGCCAAAATAAAAAACAATTTGCTCGGGCTGGGGCCAGCGCCGTTGCGAGCGCGGCGCCTCCGTGGCGAGCCGCGCCGTTGTCCGTGGAGCGGCGCGGCCGAGCGCTCGGTCGGACGCGGCGGGCCCCACGTGGTTGGATGTGCGCGCCGACGAGCGCCGTATCCGAGGGGGGCCGTGCTCGGTATTCTGGGATCCGCACCCCCACGCCCGCCATGAAGATCTGCACCCGCTGCAAGATGCGGTACCCCAACGAAGCGACGTACTGCTTCGTCGAGGGCGGGGAGCTCGCCGAGCTCC
>JAEUKG010000600.1 GCA_016794325.1 Myxococcales bacterium
CGCAGCGGCCCCGGCCGCTCCGCGCGCGCGTGGCCCTGGGGCAGGGGAGGGATCTTCGCCCGCCACACGAAGACCGCCGACAGCACGAACGACGCGGCGTTGATGGTGAACGCGGCCTTGCGCCCCATCGACGCGGTGAAGAGGCCGCCGATCACGGTGCCGATCGCGAGCATCGCGCTCCAGGTCGCGCTCCCGAGCGTGTTGGCGGCGAAGAGGGCCCGCGGCGGGACGATCTGAGGCGTGGCGGCGCCGCGCGCAGGCTCGAAGACGGTGGCGAAGCCCTCGAGCGCGAACGAGAGCGCGTACGCGAGCGCGACGTCCTCGGGGCCGCGCACGAGGGTGAAGGAGTAGGCGATGACCGCGCGCGCGAGGTCGGCCACGATCATCACCCAGCCGCGGTGGTAGCGATCGGCGACGACGCCCGCGAGCGGCGAGAGCGCCGCCATCGCCACGTAGCGCACCACGAAGAGCCCCGCGAGCGACGACACCGCGAGGCCGCTCGTCGGCATCATCGACACCAGGGCGACGAGCTGGAACCAGTCGCCGATCTCGCTGACACACTGCGAAAACCACAGGTTCCGGAACCGGGGCTCGCCGCGGAGGAGGTCCACCAGGGTCACCCGCTCCGGGCTCGTCGAGGGCGCCGTCACCGCGAGGGTTCTATCATCCTCGCGCGAGTTGCTCTAAACCCGACGCGCATGGGACGTCGAATCCGCCGGGGGGCCGGGAGGTCGGTCGCGGCGTCCGGCCTCGTCGCCCTCGCGGTCGCCCTCGCGCCGTCGGGCTCGAGCGCGCTCGCCCCGGCCGCCGACGCGGGCTCGCCCCGCGCGACCGCACCGGCGTCGCTCGCCGGTCGCGGGCCCGAGGCCTGGCGGGAGGCCGGTCGCGGCGGCGTCCGCGGCGTCACCGTCGGCCCGATCGAGAACGCGTACCACCCGGGGCTCGGCTACGGCTCCGCCGCCTACGGGCGAATGCTTGCAGAGTGCAAGCAATGGGGCGCCACCTGGATCGCGATCACCCCCTTCGGGCGGGTGGCGGACCTCGCCGGGCGCGGCGTCGACCCGACCTTCGAGAAGCCGCACCTCGACAACCAGAGCGACGTGCGCCGCGCGGTGGCGATGGCCCACGCCGCGGGCCTGTCGGTGATGCTCGTGCCGCACCTCTGGGTGGAGTCGGGCCAGTGGCGCGCCGAGATCGACCCCAAGACGGACGAGGGCTGGGCCCGCTGGGCCGAGAGCTACCGGAGCTTCGTCCTCGGCTGGGCGCGCGTCGCCGAGGAGGCGGGGGTGGAGATGCTGAGCGCCGGGGTCGAGCTCCGGAGCTGGGTCACGACCACGCGCGCCCCGACCTTCGCGGCGGTGCTGCGCGACGTGCGCAAGACCTACCACGGGCTCCTCACCTACTCCGCCAACTGGGACGACGTGGAGCACACCGTGATCCTGTCGGAGCTCGACGTCATCGGCATCAACGCCTTCTATCCTCTCGCGGACAAAGAGGGCGCGGGCTTCTCGACCTTGCTCGAGGGCGGCGAGCGGGTGCAGAAGCGGGTGTCGGCGCTCGCCCGGGCCTGGCAGAAGCCGGTGCTCTTCACCGAGATCGGGTACACCACGCGGCCCGACCCGGCGGTGAAGCCGTGGGAGTGGCCCGACGCGATGAAGAACGTGGTCGTCGACGAGCTCGCGCAGGCTCACGCCTACCGCGCGCTCGTGGCGCCGCTCCTCGACGAGCCGTCGTTCATGGGGTTCTTCGTGTGGCGGGTGTACGCGGATCCCGACGACGTCTCGCAGGAGGCGGAGTGGGGGTTCTCGCCGCGCGGCAAGCTCGCCGAGCTCGTGGTCCGCGACGCCTTCCTCGCCCGGTGGGCCGTCGACGGCGACGCCCGCCCGCGCTTCGGCCGGCGCGCGCGCGTCCCCTCCGTGTTCCCCTGAGCCGCGACTACCGCCCGCGGACGAGGGCGATCACCGCCGCCCCGTGCCGCTTGCCGAACGCGGGGCCCACGCCGGGGACCGCGGCCAGCGCGTCGCCCGAGGTGGGCCGCGCCTCGACGAGGGCCGCGAGCGTCCGGTCGGTGAAGATCCGGAACGCGGGGACGCCGAGGCGCTTCGCCTCCGCTGCGCGGTAGGCGCGCAGCGCCTGAACGAGCGGATCGTCGGGGAGCGCGGCCTTGGCGGCGTCGGCTCCCTTCGCGCGCTTCGCTCGCGGCGCCTTGGCCTTGCCCGACCGGGCCTTTCGCGGTCTTCGCGCCCTTCGCCCGCGCGGCGCCTCCTCCTCGGGCACGGCGCGCAGGAGGACGTCGCTCACGTCGCCGGACGCGCCGTCGATCGAGGCCACGCGTCGGAACGTGATCGTCTCGCCGTCCTTCACCATCGAGTCCTCCGTCACCGTCACCCGGCCGGCGCTCGCGAGGCCGGCGAGGAGGCGCTCGAACGCGCGCCGCTCGAGGCCGTGGCCCTCGAGCTCGCGATGCACCTGGCCCGCGGTCGGAGGCCGGGAGAATCCCCGGATGGTGGCCACGACGCGGGTGAGCCAGGCGGCCTCCTCGGCCGTGGGGGGCGAGGAGCGCTGCGAGAGCGCGCCCTCGGGATCGCACACGTCGCACGCGCCGCACGCGGCCCCGGCGTCCCTCTCGTCGCCGAAGTGGCGCACGAGCGCGAGCATGCGGCAGCCGTGGCCCTCGGCGAAGGCGTACATCCGCGCGAGCGCGTCGCGCTTGTGGGCGACGTGGGCGCCGTAGCGATCGAGCACCTTCGCGAGCGGCGCGTCCCCGCGCGCCACGTCGTCGCCGCGGACGCGGGCGCCGCCGTGCACCCACAGCTTCTCGAGGGCGCGCTCGAAGTCCTCGGTCGAGAGGCGCGCCCTCCGCCGCGCGTCCTCGAGCGGCGCCGGATCGTCGCCGAGGGCCCGCCACACCTTGGTGAGCTCGCCCTCGCTCGGGAAGTCTCGCTCGAGGAAGAACTCGTGAGTCGCTCGGTCGCGGAAGCCGAAATAGAGCACCGCGCGCGACGCCTCGCCGTCGCGGCCGGCGCGGCCGATCTCCTGGTAATACCCTTCGATCGTGGCCGGCAGCGCCGCGTGGACGACGGTGCGCACGTCGGCCTTGTCGATGCCCATGCCGAACGCCGTCGTCGCGACGATGACGTCCACCTTGCCCTTCAGGAAGGCGGTCTGCGCCTTGTCGCGCGCCGATGCGGAGAGGCCGGCGTGGTAGGTGGCGGCGCGCTTGCGCTTGCCGAGGACCGCGGCGAGGTGCTCGGCCTCCTTGCGCGTCGGCGCGTACACGATGGCCGGGGTGCGCGACGGGCCCGACAGCAGCTCCACGATCGCGTCGGCGCGCGCGCGCGTCGGCAGCTCGGTCGCTTCCACCGCGAGGTTCTCGCGCCGGAACCCGCGGATCATGCGGCGCGGGCGCGGCATGCCGAGCTCTTGGACGATGTCGGCTTGCACGCTCGGCGTGGCCGTCGCGGTGAGCGCGACGATGGGCGAGGGGCGCAGGAGCGGGAGCCGCTCCTTGAGCATGCGGTAGTCGGGGCGGAAGTCGTGCCCCCACTGCGAGATGCAATGCGCCTCGTCGATGGCGACGAGCGCGGGCTTCCGCCTCGCGAGCATCTCCGGGAAGCCGCGGACGCGGAGGCGCTCGGGCGCGATGAACAGGTAGTCGAGCTCGCCCGCGAGGTAGTCGACGCACGCCGCCCGCGACTCCGCGCGGTCGCGGCCCGAGTGGATGCGCGCGGCCCGGAGCCCGAGCGCGGTGAGCTTCTCGACCTGGTCCTCCATCAGCGCGATGAGCGGGCTCACGACGAGCGTCGTGCCTCCTCGCGCGAGCCCCGGGAGCTGGTAGCAGAGCGACTTGCCCGCGCCCGTCGGCATCACGAGGAGGACGTCCTCGCCCTCCGTGACGGCTTCGCACACCTCCCGCTGCCCTGGGCGGAAGCTCCCGAGGCCGAAGACGCTGCCGAGAAGGTCGTCGAGGTCGCGCGCCGTCGGCGCTGTGCAACTCCCCGCATCTGCTCGAGATTCGGCCCTCGGGGCGCGCGCGCGGGAGGGCGCGCTCGCGGCCTCGGGGCGCGCCGCGCGCCCGGCGTCCAGCGGCCCGGCGCCGTCGCGCGCAGGGGCGGAGGGCCGATCGGCTTCGCGCGCCGCGCCGTCGGTCGGTCGACGTGCCACGGCGCTTCGCTCGCTCCTGCCGCTGGCGCCTCCGATGGCCGTCGGGAGCTCGCGCGCCGCGCGGTCGCTCCTGGCGCCTCCGATGGCCGTCGGGAGCTCGCGCGCCGCGCGGTCGCTCCTGGCGCCTCCGATGGCCGGGAGCTCGCGCGCCGCGCGGTCGCTCCTGGCGACTCCGAGGGCCGGGAGCTCGCGC
>JAEUKG010000627.1 GCA_016794325.1 Myxococcales bacterium
GCTGGGGAGATTTGAACTCCCGACCCCTTGTCCCCCAGGGAAGTCGAGGGACCTGCTCACGGGGCCGTGTATGCCCACAAGCTGGTATTTCGTGTCAACCCTTGTCTATGGTTGTCTATGGGATAGACCCCTAGATAGACCCCCACGACCCCCAGGAGGGCAGATGGCGCAGCGCCGCGAGAAGGGCACCGGCTCGATCTACGAGGACCCCCAGCGCCCCGGCCGATGGATCGGCGAGATCCGAATCGACGGCCGCCGACGCCGCGTCTCGGGCACGACGAAGACCGACGTCCGCGCCAAGCTCCGCGCCCTCACTGCGAAGCGCGACACCGGCCAGCGCATCGGCGACCGGCGACTCACCGTCGCCAACGCGGTCGACGACTTCATGCAGCGCGAGATCCCGAACCGCCGCCTCTCCCCCCGCTCGCTCGTCATCTACGAGTGGACCGCCGACCTGATCCGGACCGAGCTCGGCGCCGTCCGGCTCGAGGAGCTGACCGTCGACACCGTCGAAGCGATGCTCGACCGGCTCACGTCCCGCGACGGCCGCCCGCTCGGCCGCTCCTCGCTCACGAAGGTGCGCGGCACGCTCCGCCAGGTCGTCGCGTTCGCCGAGCGCCGCGGGAAGGCCACCCGGAACGTCGCTCTCGCCGCCACCATCACGCCCACGGCCACCACGACACGCCCGCGCCGTGCGCTGACGCCCGACGAGGCCCGCAGGCTCCTCGAGGCGCTCAGGGCCGAGCGCAACGGGCTCATGTTCGGGCTCTCGCTCCGCCTCGGCCTCCGCCCCGGTGAGGCCGCCGCGCTGCACTGGACGGACGTACGCGACGGGGTCGTGAACATCACCCGCGGACTCCGCCGCGACGGCAACCGTCCCGTCATCACCGACGAGGTGAAGACCGCCGGCTCACGCCGCACGATCGAACTCCCTGCCGACCTGACCGACTGGTTCGCCGAGCACCGCCGCACCCAGCTCGCCGAGCGCCTCGCGGCGAAGCGGTGGGACGACGACCGGCTCGTGTTCGCGAACCCCATCGGCGCCGTGATCGAACCGCACACCTCGCGCGATCACCTCGCCCGTCTCTGCCGTGCGCTCGACAGCCCAGACGCACCGTTCCCGGTGATCCGCCCGAACGAGCTGCGCCACTCGTGCGCGTCGCTGCTCAGCGACGAAGGCGTGCCGCTCGAGCTGATCGCCGACCTCCTCGGCCACACCTCGACCGACATGCTCGACCGCACCTACCGGCATCGGCTCCGCCCCGTGGTCGATGTCGCTGCACGAGCGACCTGGGCGACGGGGCTCTAGCTCGCCTTCCGCCTCCGAGTATCCGTGCGTGCTCGCTCGACCCAGCGCATCCGCTGCTCGTGATCGGCCGCCTCGGCCGCCTCGCGCGATCCCAGGCGCTCGGCGAGGTTGGTGAGTCGGTTGTTCGACGCACGGCGTTCTTGAGCCATGTCATCCATGAACCGAGCCCACTCCATCGGCGACACGCGCTGACGCAGACGTTCATACGCCAGGCGCCTCGCTCGCCTGTTCGCCTTCCACCACTCGGCCTCGGCGGCGATGTCGGCCCTCTCGAGCTCGAATGCATCGCCGGAGGACCAGTCGACGCGAGGTGTCGGCCGCGGCGGCGACAGCAGCCTCACCAACGCCTCCGCGGCGGTGTTGATCCTGCGGCTCGACTCGTGGCGCAACGGCATGGACCGACCTTTCCGGGTGGGCGTGGGTTGCTCCGCAGATTACACCGCTGTAATCTGCGATCAATCGACGGCAACCGTCGACCGCTCCGGAACCGGAGATCGCCCGTGAAGTCGCCCGGGCGCCGGACTGAGCATCTGCTGCTCTTCCGCGTCCGGAGGCAAGTCGATGCCAGTCCATCCGCGGGCACGTGGTGCCCAAGTCCAAGTCGAACGTCTCGCGTTCACCATCCCTGAAGTCTGCGAGGCGCTCGGCCTCTCGCGTCAGGGCGTCTACAACCTCCTCAGCCGAGGAGAACTCCGCTCGGTCACCATCGGGCGATCCCGCCGCATCCCGCGCACCGAGGTGGAGCGGTTGGCCGGCATCACGTCAGGGGGTGCCGCTTGAGGACCCCGGACGCGAAACGAGGCCCGGCGGTCCAACCGAGCCCCGTCCCAAACGCATTCGCCACCATGACGAACACCGCCAAGCGTAGCGAAGGGCTGCAACTCCCTGCGGCGCTCGAGCGCCGGCTGACCGACCTCGAGGCCGAGCTGGCCGAGATCCGTCGGTGCGTGCTCGCCTGTCGCGGTGAGGCGTGCCCGTCGGCGTGCTGGACCGGAGGTGCGTCATGAGCGCCGCCGTCACCGCGGCCGACCTCGAGCAGCTCGTCGGGCCGATCGAGCTCATCCTGCACCGCGGCCCGTACACGGCGGCCGAGCTCGACCAGGCCGCCCGCGAGCATCGGCTCATGGTCACGCACTGCGGCGCTGCCGTGGTGCCGTTGCGGCTCGCGTGGCTCGACCCCGAACCGCCGTACGTCGTGTGCGAGGAGTGCCGGCGCGCCGCAGAGCGAGAGCGAGGTGGTGCCCGATGACGAGCCCCTTCGCTGACGCTGCGATCGCCTACCACGACGCGGGATGGTGGCCGCTGCCGCTGCCCGCCTCGGCCAAGGAGCCGCCGCCGAAGAACCGCACCGGCAGTCGTGCGACGCACGCCCCGACCCTCGGTGAGATCCGCCGATGGATCGAGGTCGGGCACTATGGCGACGACCCGATGCCGATCCCGGTCGGCAACATCTGTGTGCGGATGCCGAACGACGTGATCGGCATCGATGTCGACGTGTACGGCGACAAGCGCGGGGACCTCGCGCTCGCCGACCTCGAGCGCCAGACCGGGACACCGCTGCCCGGCACCTACTCGAGCACCGCCCGCGGGTGGGGTGAATCGCGCATCCGGTTCTACCGGGTGCCCGCCGGCACGCGGCTGCGCGCCAACCCCGGCGACGGGATCGAGATCGTGCAGCACCACCACCGCTACGCCGTGGTCTGGCCGTCCGTGCACCCGAAGACCCGCACCACGTACCGGTGGTACGACGCGGCCGGCGACGAGCTCGACGAGCCACCACTGATCGACGACCTGACCGAACTGCCGTGGCCGTGGATCGACGCGCTCCGATCGGTCGGCTCGCACGACCCGAACGACGTCGCGGCCACGCCCGAGCAGGTCGTGCACTTCCGGGCCGAGGCGTGTGGCATGGCGAAGCCCGAAGGGCTGAAGGGCCTGCGCCGCAAGCTCGACGAGAGCGCCGGCTCGCGCCATGACCGGCTCGTCGCGTTCGCCTGCTGGGGCGCTCGTGAAGCCCTCCTCGGCTGGTATCCGTTCGCTCAGGTCGAGGCGCTGCTGCGTGCTTGGTGGGCGAACGTCATGGATGACCCCGCACGACGCGACGGCACCGAGTTCGACGACGTGATGGCGTGGGCCGTCGCGCAAGCGATCCTCGGCAAGAACAGCCCGCAGATGGTGGAGAAGCGCCGCCAGGCCGACGAGGCGCGCGCTCGCACCCCGCGCACTCCCGAGACGAGCTCCACCGACGAGGCGACCTCCGACGAGGTGGCAGTGATGCCGACCACGTGGAGCGATGCCCACGTCGGCGAGGCGTTCGGCGCCACCCTCCTCGGACGCTGGCTGTACTGCCGGGCCCGCGGTGGATGGCTCCGCTGGGACGGCCGCCGATGGGTGGTCGATCCGGGCGAGGCGGTGTACGAGGAGTTCCGCCAGTGGGTGCTCGACCTCGGCACCACAGTGTGGAAGCGCGAAGGCAACTCGGACACGATGAAGGCGCTGTCGCGCTACCGCGACCGCGGCAAGATCGACAGCGCCGTCACGATCGCCCGACGCCTCGACGGCATCGCCGCAGGGGCCGAGGAGTTCGACCGGCACCCGCACCTGCTGAACGTGCTCAACGGCGTCGTCGACCTCCGCACGGGCGAGCTCGGCGAGCACGACCCG
>JAEUKG010000628.1 GCA_016794325.1 Myxococcales bacterium
AGCATCGTGCGCCGCGTGCT
Source organism: Myxococcales bacterium (assembly GCA_016794325.1). GTDB lineage: Bacteria > Myxococcota_A > Polyangia > Polyangiales > Polyangiaceae > SXNL01. Next base: position 21 of record JAEUKG010000628.1, read on the forward strand.
CGAGACCGGGCGCCCGCTCATCGTCTCCGACGCCCTCACCGACGCCCAGTTCGGCTCGAGCGAGAGCGTGGTCGCGCTGCGCCTCTCGAGCGTCATGTGCGCGCCGCTCCTGTCGCAGGGCCACGTCATCGGCGCCCTCTACGTCGGCAACGATCGCGTGAAGGGCCTCTTCCAGCGGTCGCAGCTCGACCTCCTCAGCATCTTCGCCGGGCAGGCGTCGCTCATCCTCCAGAACGCGATGCTCCTGTCGACGCTCCGCGCCGACAAGGAGAAGCTCTCGGCCGAGCTCAAAGACAAGCGCTTCGGCGAGATCATCGGCGTGTGCTCGTCGATGATGGAGGTCTTCCGCAAGCTCCAGAAGGTGGCGACGACCGACATCTCGGTCCTCATCACCGGCGAGACGGGCACCGGCAAGGAGCTCATCGCGCGCGAGGTGCACCGGCGCTCGAACCGGGCGAACGGCCCGTTCGTCGTGATCAACTGCGGCGCCATCCCCGAGAACCTGATCGAGAGCGAGCTCTTCGGCCACGTGAAGGGCGCCTTCACCGGCGCCGTCGCCTCCCGCCCCGGCAAGTTCCAGGCGGCCGACAAGGGCACGCTCTTCCTCGACGAGATCGGCGAGCTCCCGCTGAACCTCCAGGTGAAGCTCCTTCGCGCGCTCCAGGAGCGCGTCGTCTTCCGCGTCGGCGACTCGAAGCCCGAGAAGGTCGACATCCGGGTCGTCGCCGCCACCAACCGCGTCCTCGAGGAGGAGATCCGCGCCGGCCGCTTCCGCGAGGACCTCTACTACCGGCTCAACGTGGTCAACATCTGGCTGCCGCCGCTGCGCGATCGCGGCGACGACGTGCTCATCATCGCCAAGGCGCTGCTCTCCAAGTACGCGGAGGAGCTCCACTCGCCGGTGCGGGGCTTCACGCCCCAAGCCCTCGGCGCGGTGAAGAAGCACAACTGGCCCGGCAACATCCGCCAGCTCGAGAACCGCATCAAGAAGGCGCTCGTCCTGTGCGATCGCTCGCTCCTCGGCGCCGAGGATCTCGAGCTCGATCAGGCCGGCGAGAACCCGATCCTCCCGCTCGAGAAGGCGAAGGAGGAGTTCCAGCGCAAATACGTCCTCGAGGTGCTGGAGCGCAACAACGGCAACCGCACCCAGACCGCGCGGGACCTCGGCGTCGACCCCCGCACGATCTTCCGCTACCTCGAGCGCGAGAACAACCCGATGCCGAGCGGCGCCGGCGGCGGCGGCGACAGCAAGACCTGAGCGTGTCCGAGCTCGATCCGCGCGAGCGCCTCGGCGATCCCTGCCCGCCGAAGACCCGCACCGATCTCGAGTGGGATCGGGTGCTCGAGGCGCTCGCGTCGCGGTGCGCCTTCGCGCTCGGCCGCGACCTCGCGCGCCGCCTCCCGTTCGAGCCGACGCGCGAAGACGTGGTGATCGCGCTCGCCGAGGCCAAGGAGGCGACCGACCTCTTCTACGCGGGCGAACCGCTCCCGCTCGGCGACGTTCCCGACGTGGGGGAGGGGGTCGCGCGCCTGCGCGTGGGCGGCGTCCTCGGAGGTCCCGAGCTTCGCGATCTCGGTCGCATGCTCGCGGCGGCCCGCTCGCTGCGGAGGTTCCTCGCTCAGAAGCGGGAGCGGGCGTCGCGCCTCTACGCCCGATGCGCGACCGATCCGACGCTCGACGCGCTCGCCGACGAGATCACGGGGGCCTTCGACGCCGACGGCACGCTCGCCGACCACGCGAGCCCGCGGCTGAAGGAGCTCCGCGGCGAGCAGCGCGCGGCCCGCGCGCGCATGAAGAGCCGCCTCGAGGAGCTCATGCGGCGCTACGAGGGCATCGTCCAGGACGCGTACGTCACCGAGCGCGAGGGCCGGTGGGTCATCCCGGTGCGCTCCGACGCCCACGAGCGCTTCCCCGGCATCGTCCACGGGACGAGCGCGAGCGGGGCGACCCTCTTCGTCGAGCCGCGCGCCGTCATCCCGATGGGCAACCGCCTCAAGGTGCTCGAGGGCGAGGTCACCCGCGAGGAGATCCAGGTCTACACCCGCCTCTCCGCGCTCCTCCACGACGCGCTGCCGAGCATCGAGGCCGCGGCCGAGGCCCTCGCCCTCGCCGACGTCCGCGCCGCGACCGCGCGCCTCGCCGACGAGCGGCGGCTCTCGTTCCCGGAGATCTCGGACCAGCCCGTCTTCCGCCTGCTCCGCGCGCGGCACCTCCTCCTCGCCGAGGCCGGCGTCGACGTGGTGCCGAGCGACGTCGCCATCGAGGGCGGGCGGGCGCTCGTCGTGAGCGGCCCCAACGCCGGC